>JAVXBC010000159.1:0-5905 GCA_036660195.1 Acinetobacter sp. | reverse complement strand
TGAAAAAATTGAAGGTGCTGAAGACTTTACCAATCGTTTGCAAAAAAATATGCAAAATCTCAAAAAATGGGCAGTCAAAGAAAATATCTATTGTTTACGTTTATACGATGCAGACTTGCCTGATTTTAATTTAGCAGTTGATTTATATGGCGATAAATTACATGTTCAAGAATATGCACCACCTAAAACGATTGACCCAGAAAAAGCCAAAAAACGCTTTAATTTAGGACTGGCTGCTATTCGTGCAGTGACTGGTTTACCCCGTGATGCTGTCTTTATTAAAACTCGTGCCAAACAAGCTGGAACAACGCAATATTCAAAACAAAGTACTGCGTCTAAAAGATTTATTGTTCAAGAAGGCAAAGCAAAAATTTTAGTCAATTTGACCGATTATTTAGATACAGGATTGTTTTTAGATCATCGTCAGATTCGCCTGAGAATCGCCAACGAAGCACGTGGAAAACATTTTCTTAATCTCTACAGCTATACCTCAACAGCAAGTCTTCATGCTGCGTTAGGCGGTGCAGCGAGTACCACAAGCGTCGATTTATCCAACACTTATTTAACCTGGTCGAAAGAAAATTTTGTCTTGAATGGACTAACAGTTGATCATGTCGATGAGCAACACATGTTCTTTGCGAGTGACTGTTTTGAATGGCTTAAAGAAGGTCATGAGCAATACGATCTTATCTTTATTGACCCGCCGACTTTTTCAAATTCCAAGAAATTTTATGGAACATTTGATGTCCAACGAGATCATTTATCACTGATTAAACGTGCCATGAATCGTTTAGCGACGGGCGGTACTTTGTATTTTTCGAACAATTACCGTGGCTTTGAATTAGACCTTGAAATTGAAGGTACTTATGAAGTCGAAGAAATTACGGGCGACACCATTGGCTTAGACTATAAACGTAACCATAAAATTCATCGGGCGTGGAAAATACAACACCCAGTATCTTAATAATTCATTAAGATACTAATTACCACTGAGTGAAACGGTATCTACCGTACGCCCTTGAATGGTCGCCCGCGTGCCTGCAAATCGGTAAGTTTGGACATTATCTGACTCATAGCCATAAATCATATAGCGGTCAGATGCTTGGCTGCGTGGCTTAATGGTTGCTTCCTTTTTGTCACGCGGATCATCTACTTCGGTTTTTTTCTGCTCTTCGTGTGGTGACAACACGCTAGTCATAATGGTACTGATACGTATTTCGCGCAAATTTCGGTCGCTGAGTAGCTTTTGGGCACGCCAACGCTCCTCCTCAGGTTTTAGCTGATCTTGTTTTGCTTTATCTATAACGCTTGGTAAAGCATTATTTAATATCCCCGTTTGTAATGCTAATGTTCCATCACTCATTGGTTGGGCTGTCCATCCTAAAACAGGCAGCACAGCGATAAACAAAATTACACCAATGCCTGTGTAATGATGTTGCTTATTTCCCATTGCAATTCATCCTGAATTTTTTTTATTTCCGTTCAAACTATCAAGTTTTTCATCAAGTCGCAATGTTATTAGTAAGAATCAAGGAAAAATCAGATAAGTTACATAAATACAAAAAATAAGGTGATTTAAATCACCTTATTTTTTATTTTAATCAAATTGAGCATATTAACTTGGTTTAAGTTTACCAAACACCAAATAACCATTGTCAGCAGTGATCAAAATATTATCGCCCGCTTGAAATTCGCCTGATAAAATCTTCTGCGCTAAGCTATTTTCAACTTGCTGTTGAATGGCACGCTTTAACGGTCGTGCACCAAACACAGGGTCAAATCCAGCATCAATTAATAAATCAAAAGCAGCGTCATCAATACTCAGACTCATCTCTCGATCACTTAAACGGCTGCGTAAACGATCCAGTTGAATATCGGCAATTCCTCGGATCTGTGATTTTTGCAATGCATGAAAAACAACTAATTCATCAATACGATTAATAAATTCTGGGCGGAAATGCTGGCTTACCGCATTCATGACCACTTCGTGTATTTCATTGTCAGTTGCACCCTCTCCCAATTCACGGACATCTTGCGAACCTAAGTTTGATGTCATGACGATAACGGTATTTTTAAAATCAACTACTCGCCCTTGCGAATCGGTCAGACGTCCATCATCCAACACTTGCAGTAAGATGTTAAATACATCTGGATGAGCTTTTTCCACTTCATCGAATAACACCACGCTATAAGGTTTACGGCGTACTGCTTCGGTCAATAACCCACCTTCTTCATAACCGACATAACCTGGAGGCGCACCGACCAATCGGCTCACCGAATGTTTCTCCATAAATTCGCTCATGTCGATGCGAATCATGGCGTCATCACTATCAAATAAGAAATTCGCAAGTGCTTTTGTTAATTCAGTTTTCCCCACGCCAGTTGGCCCAAGGAACAAGAACGAACCGCTTGGACGATTTGGATCGGATAAGCCCGCACGTGATCGGCGTACTGCATTGGAAACGGCAACGACTGCTTCATCTTGTCCAACCACACGGTTATGCAGGAAAGTTTCCATTTGCAGCAACTTTTCACGTTCACCTTGCAACATTTTCGTGACTGGAATACCTGTTGCAGCACTCACTACTTCAGCAATTTCATTTTCAGTGACTTTGGTACGGATGAGCTTCGGTTCTTCAGTTTCCTCAACTGTTTCAGCTTGCTCTAGTTGCTTTTGCAATTCTGGAATTACGCCATATTGCAAACGTGCTGCTTCTGCCAAATCACCTTCACGCTTGGCTTTTTCCAATGCCACTCGTGCTTGATCTAAAGCCACTTGTGCTTTTTTATCACCTTCAACCAGCGTTTTTTCTGCTTTCCAAATTTCTTCTAAATCGTTGTACTCTTTTTGCTTCTCAATAATCTGCTGTTCAAGAAGTTTTGCTTCTGCCTGACTGCCTGAATCTTCATCTTTTTTTACTGCTTCGAGCTGCATTTTCAACTGAATCAAACGACGATCAAGTTTGTCTAATGCTTCTGGCTTTGAGTCGATTTCCATCTTGATCCGAGATGCTGCTTCATCAATCAAATCAATGGCTTTATCTGGTAATTGACGATCAGTGATATAACGATGAGACATTTTAGCGGCAGCAATAATCGCCGAGTCTAAAATCTGTACGCCATGATGAGTTGCATATTTCTCTTTCAAACCACGCAAAATGGCAATGGTATCTTCCACACTTGGCTCATCGACCAAGACTTTTTGGAAACGACGCTCAAGTGCCGCATCTTTTTCAATATATTGACGATACTCATCTAAAGTCGTCGCACCGACACAGCGCAATTCCCCCCGTGCCAATGCAGGTTTCAGCATATTACCCGCATCCATTGCGCCATCACCCTTACCTGCGCCGACTAAGGTATGTAGTTCATCAATAAATAAAATGATTTCACCATCATGTTTAGCAAGGTCTTTCAGCACTGCTTTCAAGCGTTCCTCAAATTCACCTCGATATTTTGCCCCTGCCAGTAAAGAACCTAAATCCAGTGACAAAACACGCTTATTTTTTAGGCTTTCAGGGACTTCATGATTAATAATACGCTGCGCCAAACCCTCAACAATAGCGGTTTTACCGACACCAGGTTCACCAATTAATACAGGGTTGTTTTTGGTACGACGAGATAACACCTGAATGGTACGACGGATTTCATCATCACGACCAATCACAGGGTCTAGCTTCCCAGCCAAAGCACGCTCGGTTAAATCAATCGTATATTTATTCAATGAATCACGTTGATCTTCATGGTTATTGCTCATAACTTTGTCATTGCCTCGAATATTTTCAATCACTTTGCGCAGATTATCGGGAGATACACCTACACTGTTTAAAATACTTTTGGTTTCACCCGTTTCTGCCAAACTCAATATCACCCAATCCGTGGTGATGAATTCGTCCCCTGCTTTCTGTGCATAACTATCGGCTAAGTTCAGTGCACGAACTGCCTCGGGGTTCAGATTAATGTCACCTGTGGGATTTGCCAAAGTTGCGGCATTTTGCATGGCTTGCTCAAGTTTTTGCTTTAAATCAGGTAATCTCGCACCAGCTTGTTGCAATAAACTTAAATTGGCGGGCTCTTGCAATAATGTCGATAAGATATGAATACCTGCAATTGAGGTATGGTCTTTGCCCATTGCAAGTGATTGTGCATCTGAAAGAGCTTGCTGTAAGCGGTTGGTAAATTTTTCAAAGCGCATTCTTGTTTTCCTCACCACAATTTTTTAACTTGTATTTTAAATGGGAGCTTTTTTTCGAATTTCAAACATAATCCACATATTTTTCAAATATTTAATTAATTAAAACAATTCAAAACTTAATTATAATATGAGTGTGAGGTACATTTATTTCAAGTGTGTTTTGTAATCTTTTGAAGAATAATAGCAACCTAACAAAGTCTTTGTTGCGGCCTTAGACAGATCGTCTTAATCTAAAGCTTGTCGCTTATAAAAATGAAAATCATGTCTTTATACAAAATCGCCACTGCCGTAATTTGCTCATTTTGCTCATTCCATACTTCAGCCCAACTTCCCCAAGATTCACGTCGAGCAGGTGGAATCGCGGTCATTCCTTTATCCACCAATATTACTCAAGTTTCATATCAGCGAAAGCCCGTATTAATCAGTCAAGAAAATGGAAAACGTTATGCGGTATTTGGTATACCGCTTTCCGCAACATTAGGGACATTGACTTTAAATACCAACAGCACCCCAATTCAAATTGAGGTGAAACCTTATCCATATGCTGAACAACGCATCACAGTTAAAAATCAGGATTATGTGAATCCAAATCAAGATCAATTAGACCGTTATGCTCGTGAAGCCAAAGAACAAAATGCGATATACGATTCTTTTAGTGCAAGCGCATGGACAGCATTTCCGAATTTCATTCGGCCAACTACAGGAAAATTTAGTAATTCATTTGGACGAAAACGATTTTTTAACGGTGAAGCGCGTGCACCACATTCTGGTTTAGATATCCCTGCACCTGTGGGACAAAAAGTGATTGCCCCTGCTGATGGCGTTGTCGTGCAAACTGGAAATTACTTCTTTAATGGCAATACCGTGCTGATTGATCATGGGCAGGGCTTAATTAGTATGTTCTGCCATTTAAGTCAGATTCATGTCGCGAAAGGACAAACCATTCATCAAGGAGAATTATTGGGTTTGGTCGGGAAAACAGGTCGCGTTACAGGAGCACACTTACATTGGGGTATGAGTTTGAATGACGCACGTGTCGATCCACAATTATTCTTAAAATAAAGGTTAAAAAAAGTGACCTATAACAATAGATCACTTTTAAGAATAGCTTAACAATATGTCGTTTTAAGCTGCTTGGATAATCTCAAAATCATGGGTAATTTCGACTCCACCATCGGACAACATTTTACTCGCTGAACAATATTTTTCTGCTGAAAGCTCAACTGCTTTTTCAACTTGTTTTTCTTTAACCGATTTTCCTGTTACCACGAAATGTAAATGGATTTTTGTGAACACAGCAGGAATCGCATCTGCTCTTTCCGCTTTTAGCTGACATACAACACCCGTCACATCTTGACGAGATTTCTTTAAAATAGTCACAATATCAAACGAAGCACAGCCACCAAGTCCCATTAATATCAACTCCATAGGACGTGGACCACGGTTTTCGCCCCCATACTCAGCAGAGCCATCCATCACTACACTGTGACCACTTTCAGATTTCGCCTCAAAAGCAACATTCTCTAACCAATGTACACTTGTTTGCATTGCAACTACCCACAAAACGTTATAAATTTACCTAGTTCTTGTACACTAACATAAAAAGGGTTGATAAGGAATTTCAGCCCTGCTGTGTAGAAAAGCTCTATCGAGCTCTGTGCGATCGGTTTTATCCAAATTCGGAAATTTTAAGCATGACTTCAAATTTTT
>JAVXBC010000158.1:3040-5918 GCA_036660195.1 Acinetobacter sp. | reverse complement strand
GATGAATACATCAAGCCTTATGAAGCCAGTTGGTTTTGGGGCATCGTATTACAAGACTGGAAACGTTATATCGACATTATGTTTGCCTCTTTAATGGCGAATATCCTTGCATTAGCAACCGTCGTATTTTCTATGAATGTCTATGACCGTGTCATTCCAGCACAGTCAATTCCAACGTTGTGGGTACTGGCAGGTGGGGTATTAATTGCGGCAATTTTTGAGTTTTCGATACGCGTTGCACGGGTTTTTTTATCGGACATTATTGGTAAAAGAGCAGATTTAAAAATATCGGATCGGGTCTTTGGTCATGCTTTACGCATTAAAAATAAAGAACGCTCAAAATCTACAGGGACATTTATTTCTCAAATTAGAGAATTAGAAGGGGTTCGTGAACTAGTCACTTCAACCACCATTTCAGCAATTGCAGACTTACCTTTTTTCTTAATGTTCTTAGTTATTTTTTGGCTCATTGGCGGCAATCTGTTTTGGGTCATGCTCGTGGTTGTCCCCCTGATGATTTTACCAGGTCTACTGATTCAAAAGCCTTTAGCAAAACTGGCTAAAGAAGGTATGCGTGAGGGTGCGATTCGTAATGCCATGCTCGTTGAAGTGGTACAGGGTATTGAAGACATAAAACTGCTTAGAGCTGAGTCTCGGTTTCAAAATCAATGGAACCGAATGAATGAAATTTCTGCGGATATTTCTATGCGTCAGAGAAAGTTGGTGGGTGTTTTGAATGCATGGACACAGAAGATTCAAGGGTTAACCTTTGCTGTTGTGGTGTTAGTGGGCTGTTTTGCTGTGATGGAAGGTGAAATGACAACAGGGGCATTGGTGGCCTGTTCAATGCTGTCTTCTCGCATGCTTGGACCTATAGCCCAAATCACAGGTGTACTGGGACGTTTCCAACAGGCAAAAGTTGCAAAAACAGGTCTAGATGAACTGATGAAACGTGCGGTTGATCAACCTGAGCGAGCGCATTTAATTCATCGTCCTGTGATCAATGGTAGCTATGAGTTAACAGATGTAGGCTTTAAATACAGCGATGAAGATGCAAAACCCAATTTACACATTGCAAAATTAGTCATTAAACCTGGTGAGAAAATTGCAATTCTTGGACGAAATGGTGCTGGTAAATCGACCTTATTGCAGTTGTTATCGGGGATGCAAGAACCTACACAAGGCAAAATTAAACTTGATGGGCTTGAATTAAGACTGATTGATCCTGCAGATGTAAGACGGGATATGGGATTTCTCAATCAAAATGCACATCTCTTTTTTGGCACAGTGAGAGAGAATTTGACGCTGGGTGCACCTTTGGCCAGTGATCAAGAAATTTTAAATGTCTTAAAAATTACAGGCGCACTCGATTTTATCCAAGCTAAAAAGGAAGGGCTCGATTTTCAAATTTTAGAAGGCGGTACTGGGTTTTCAGGTGGACAACGTCAGGCCTTGTTAATGGCACGCTTATTGATTTGTCAGCCGAATATTTTACTGCTCGATGAACCAACGTCATTTTTAGATGAAGTCACAGAAAAACAATTAATTGATCATTTGAAACAATGGTTAAGACCAAAAACTATGATTATTGCGACTCATCGTCGTGCGGTTTTAGAACTTGTCGATCGAATTATTGTGGTGAACGACGGAAAGATTGTGATGGATGGGCCACGAGATCAGATTTTAAATCAATCAAAACAACAAAAAACTGCTGAGGTGCTGAAGTCATGAGTCAAACGGAGTCTGGTCAAAAAAGCGTTTCTGCTCTCAACTTTCAACCGCCTTTACCGAGTGTTAGCAAGTTCATCTGGATGATTTGCATTGGATTGCTCGTTCTGCTGGCTTGGGCATGGTTTTTTGAATTAGAAGAAGTCTCTACAGGTACAGGCAAAGTCATTCCATCGTCCAAAGAGCAATCGATTCAGTCTTTAGAAGGTGGCATATTAACTAAACTGTATGTCAGTGAAGGGGAAATTGTAAAGCAAGGACAAGTTCTAGCACAGCTAGATCCAACGCGTTTTGCTTCAAATGTAGGTGAGTCAGAGTCACTCTTAATTGCGTCAAAAGCGACTGCTGCACGACTTCGTGCGGAGGTCAACGCTACTCCCTTGGTGTTTCCAGAAGATGTGCTAAAAATACCGAAGTTAGTTAGTGAAGAAACTGCGTTATATCAATCTCGCCGTTCAAATTTAAATGATTCGATATCTGGCTTAAGTCAGGCTTTGGTTTTGGTGGAACAGGAACTTGCGATGACAGAACCTCTTGTCGCAAAAGGGGCAGCCAGTGAAGTTGAGGTACTTCGTTTGAAACGAGAGGCTAATGACCTTCGAAATCAGATGAACGATATCCGCAATCAATATTATGTTAAAGCACGGGAAGAATTGGCCAAAGCCAATATTGATATTGAAACTCAAGCACAGGTGATCAAAGGCAAAACGGATACCTTACAGCGCACTGTTTTTAAGTCACCTGTACGGGGCATTGTCAAAGAAATTGATGTCATGACCATTGGTGGGGTCATTCCACAAAATGGAAAGTTGATGACCATCGTTCCTTTAGATGAACAGCTTTTAATTGAGGCCCGCATATCGCCACGCGATATTGCTTTTATTCGACCTGACCAAGATGCTTTGGTAAAAGTGACCGCCTATGATTATTCAATTTATGGCGGTTTGCATGGAAAAGTGACGGTCATTTCACCAGATACATTACGAGATGAAGTCAAACAAGATCAGTTCTATTATCGTGCTTATATCCGTACAGATTCAGACAAACTCATTAATAAGCAGGGTAAGCAGTTTAATATTACACCGGGTATGGTGGCAGTCGTGGATATTAAAACAGGGCATAAGACAGTGTTGGACTATTTAATTAAACC
>JAVXBC010000158.1:0-2940 GCA_036660195.1 Acinetobacter sp. | reverse complement strand
CCGAGACAGACCATCAACGCGCCTTGCCAAAAACTGAAAGTTAAATGCGTACTTAAAATGACGGCGGAAACTACAGCGGAAAAAACTGGAATAAAATATGATGCTGCAGCCAATAGTGTGACATTGCCATGCAATATACCAATATTCCATGCGCCATAGCCCATACCCATTGCAAAGGCTGCAAGGACTAAATAAATGGTGGGTTGCAGTTCAAAACTCAAAGTGCCTTCACCTAACAACAACCATTTAACCCACAGCACAATTGAAACTAAAACGAAAAAGAGTGTCACCCCATTTTTACCATTCGCCATTTTTGTGGTGAGGGTGCAGTAGGATGCCCAAAGTACAGTGCCGAGTAATGCTAAGCCATAGCTTAGAGGGTTATTTTGAACATTGCTTAGCATGCCTTTAAAGCTTAATCCTTGATCACCGCCCAGCACCCAACAAATACCGATCAGCGAGATTAAAAAGCCGGGTACGATGAGAAAATTGGCTTTTTGTTTATTAAATACAATCGCAAAAATGATGGTAAAGGTCGGCCACAGGTAGTTCACCATACCAACCTCGATGGCTTGTCGACTACTGGTTGAGTAACCAATGGACAGGGCAAGGCAAATTTCATAAGAGACAAATAGCAAGCTACCCCAAGCCAGATAGGGAAGAGGAAATTCTTTTAACCGAGGCCAACCAAATAAGAGCAACAAAAAAACAGAGGCCAATGAGTAAATGAGGGCGGCTCCACCAATCGCTCCAAAGCTGTTGCTCACTTCTTTAATCAGAGCAATAATTAAACTCCATAATACAATGGCAGCCAGACCAATCCATGTTGCTTTCGTCGAGTTCATTTTGTTTGGAATCTTTAACATATTCATTTAATTTGTAAATTCTGTTTAGCATTTCCATTGTCTGGTTCAAAACAGATTTACAATGCAATTTTTAAGGCTACTGAGCGCCGCCGACATTATACGGAAAAATGGTGGACAGTCGCTTATAAACCTGATAATGAATCACGTGAATTTACTCCACATCAAGGGGTTGCTCATGCTGCTTGAGAATTTTTGCCAAGCTTTGTACAGCACGTTCCATTTGTATTAGCTCAAAATCTCCTAAACCAAGCACTAAACCAGAGCGTTTACGTTCCAAGGAAAAGGTCGGTGAAACCGCTTTAATCGCGATACCAGCATCCAGTACATCTTGTGCTACTTTCCGATCATCCATGTAATCTGCAAGCCATAGCACCATATGCATGCCTTGATCTCCAGCTTGTAAATAGCCTAAGTGTTTTGGAATATAACGTTCAATCATGTCTATCAAATATCGACGGTTCTCTGCATAGACATTACGGATCCGTCGAATATGACGTTCTAAATAACCTTCTTGAATAAAGGCAGCCAAAACATGCTGATCAGCAGAGGGAGGATGACGGTCGATCAAAACACGCAATCCACAAAAAGGGGCGACCAACGCTTTGGGAAGTACGGCATAGCCGAGTCGCAGTGATGGGAACAGCACTTTGCTAAATGTCCCTAAATAGATGACTTGTTCAGGTGCTAACCCTTGCAAGGCAGGAAAAGGCTGGCCACTGTAGCGCAGTTCACTGTCATAATCGTCTTCAATAATCCAAGCGCTTTGCTGTTTGGCCCACGTGAGCAATGCTGTGCGTCTAGATAAACTCATCGGCATGCCAATTGGGTATTGATGAGAAGGAGTTACAAAGGCAGCACGGGCATTGGGCGCGAGGTTTATACCTGTATCGACTTGAATTCCTTCTTCATCCACGGGAACACGAACAATGTGTAAGGGTTGTATTGAGTTTTCTAGTAGAGCAGTTGTACCTCGGTAGGCAGGGTCTTCGATCCAAACTTGATCTTGTGCTTTAAATAGAATCTGACTACAGATATATAGAGCCTGTTGGATGCCACTGGTTATCACTATTTGCTCAGGTTCACAGTGTACAGAGCGAGAGCGTCGTACATAGTCAGCAATCGCAACACGTAAAGAAAATACACCTTGTGGGTCATCATAACCAGAGGGTGCGCCTACTCCTCGAGCACGATAGCGGTTGCCAAATTTTCTCCAAATATCATTCGGTTGGGTGCGCCCAACAGGTACAGAGACTGCAAAAGGAAGATGGGGAAGCGGTTTAAATTCTTTCAATACTTCAGCATAGGCCTGAGCTGCGGGTGTTAGCTGAACGTGAGTAGGCTGAGTATTTCTCCGCTCCTTAGTTTGCTGAGACTTTGAATGCGATAAGGCATCTGAAACGAAAGTTCCTTGGCGCGCACGTGCCTCTAAAACCCCTTCAGCTAAGAGTTGATCATACGCTTCAATGATGGTGCCACGCGAAACACTTAATGTCATCGCCAATTCTCGCGAAGAAGGTAAGGGATCGCCTGCTTGTAAATCACCATTTTGTACTGCTTGTCGCAAGGCTTGAATCAGTTGGGAGGCTATTTGTCCCTGCATTTTATTGAGTTTTGCGATAGAGGGAAGTTCTACGACTTTTGCCATTCTTGCCATAATTCTGGTCTACTCAAAGTAATACAAACTGGTACTTTTTAATAATCCAATTAAACCTGAAAATTTACAACAACAAATATAGCAACAGTGAGTTTAAGGAGGTTGTGCCGTGTATATTCCAGCAGATTTTGAAGTGACTCAAATAGATGAGCTACATCAGCTCATACAGAATTATCCATTGGGTATTTTATTTACACATGGGATCAGTGGTTTAGACGCGAATCACTTACCCTTTGAGTTACAAGCCGATAATACTGAATTTGGAATATTGCATGCCCATGTCTCTCGAAATAATCCTGTTTGGCAAGACCTGAAGAATGGCGATGAAGTGTTGGTGGTCTTTCGAGCTGGGGACGCGTATATCTCACCGCAGTGGTATCCCAGTAAACAAGAGCATCATCAGCAAGTACCGACATGGAA
>JAVXBC010000157.1:0-5991 GCA_036660195.1 Acinetobacter sp. | reverse complement strand
CTTTAGGAAAGTTGCCCGATCAAATCTTATCTGAGCAAGGGAAGCGTAATTTAGAGGCAGGTCTGCATCAGACCAATCAACCACGCTCTGAACGTGTAACGGAAAGTATTGATAAACAAAATGGTCGTTTACCTGTCAGTACTGGACAGTTCAAATGCGATGGACAAACCCATTGCTCCCAAATGCGTTCTTATGAAGAAGCGCTTTACTTCTTAAGGAATTGTCCAAATACCCAAATAGATGGGAACAATGATGGTGAACCTTGTGAGCGCCAATTTGGGAAATAAAAAAGCACCCTTGGGTGCTTTTTACTTACTTATTTTTCGCAGAATTTCATAAAGGCTTTGAGTCCTGGGCCTTGGTATTTCTGACGATGTACCAACATGAACAGTGGACGGGTGAGAGACCAAAACGGAGTATCAAGCACCACCAACTGGCCTTTTTCGCGCAAAGGTTCCGTTGCCAGTTTTGAAATGCATGACATCCCTAAACCACCTGCCACGATTTTTAAAATCGCTTCATTATGACCCAAGGTCAGACGGATATTGGCATCAGGCAAGTCTTTTAAAATAGCGTTATCAAATACTTCACGTGTACCTGAACCTTCTTCACGCAAGATCCACTCGACCGATTTAAAGTCTTCAGGCGTTAATGTGCGATTTAACTGCGCCAAAGGATGATCTGGTGCACAGCAGACGGCTAATTCATCGTCACGCCAGTGAATACATTGCAGTTGAGGCAAGTGACAAGAGCCTTCAATCAAGGCCAAATCCAGTTGGAACTGATTCACCGCCTCAATCATTTGACGGGTGTTACCAACTTGTAGCTGTAAATGGGCTTGAGGTTGAATTTGTAAGAAGTCAGCCATCAGGTCAGGCATGAGGTAGTCACTGATGGTTAGGGTTGCACCTAAACGTAAATCAATGCTTTGTAACTCACCTTTAGCGGCTTGTTCGAAAGCATCACAGCGACCCAAAATTTCTAAAGCTTGTGGCAGCAGGAAACGACCCAAATCATTGAGCTGAAGCCGCTTACCTAGACGGTCAAATAAAGGTGCCCCCAAACCGTCTTCTAGATCTGCTAAAGCCATACTCGCAGCACTCTGGGTGAGTCGAACCGCATCACTGGCTTTGGTTACTGTGCCTTCTTGAGCAACTGCTACAAAAACCGCCAACTGGCGTAAAGTCATGCGCATGAATATAGCCTTAACATTTAAAAAATATTAACAAATTATGTGGTCATGCTAACATGAGCAACGTCTTTGATGCCACGCTGAAATCATGTCAATTGAAAAATTTAGCCTAGAAAAGGTTTTATCCGTACACCGTTGGACCAATACACTTTTTAGCTTCACCATGACGCGACCTGCACACTTTAAGTTTACCGCAGGACAATTTGCCCGTATTGGCATCAAAGTGGGTGATGAATTGGTGGTTCGAGCGTATTCGGTGGTGTCCTCTCCCTTTGATGAAACTTTAGAGTTTTTCTCGATTGTGGTACCTGAAGGTGCCTTTACCTCGAATTTACAACACTTAAAAGTCGATGATGACATCTACCTCGAAAAGATTCCATACGGCTTCTTGACCTTGGCGCGTTATCAGTTGCCGTTACCAAAAGACTTATGGTTACTGGGCACAGGGACAGGGCTGGCACCTTTTATTTCAATGTTGCAAGACTTTGAGACGTGGTCGAAATACGAGAGCATTACACTGGTCTATAGTGTACGTACAGCCTCTGAACTGGCGTATGCAACACGTATCCAAGAAATTGCAGAGACCTTTGGTGAGGGCCATACAGGCTTTAAATTTGTGCCGATTATTACCCGTGATCCGCATGCGCCACTACATGACCGCTTACCTGTACTGATTGAAAATGGTGAGCTTGAAAAAGTAGTCGGTTTAAGTCTGAACCCTGAAACCAGCCATGTGATGCTGTGTGGTAACCCGCAAATGGTCGAAGACACCAAAGAAGCCCTGAAAGCACGTGGTTTGACCATGAACCGCCGTGGTGAAGGAAATATTGCGGTCGAAAACTATTGGTAAAGCTATTTAGCTAAATAAAAGGGCTCATCGAATGATGGGCTTTTTTTATTTGAAATTTGAATCACTCAGATTTTAAAATTGGCTTAAAGAGAGTAGCGCAGCTTGTGCGCTAAGATCGCGCTATAATTTCTCTTTTGTACTGGGTAGGGTGGGTTATGTCTTCAGCGTTAAAAACGACGGCTCAGCCAGAGGCTCAACTCAGTCCGCAGCAGAAAAAATTAAATCGTTTGATTGAACGTATTGAACAACAAAAACAAGAACTGGCAGCATGGAAAAATGCGCAAGCCGACATTCAAAACTATACACGCAGTAAGCTTTTACCTGTGTATAGCGAGTTACATACGGTTTTATTTACACAGCTCGATACCTTGTGGAATCACTTAGCCAGCGATGCCTTTAGCAAAGTAGATTTAGCGCGGATTGACACCAAAATAGCCGCTTTAGCCAAGGTGCTAAAAAAATCTCAGATGCTGACTTCCGCGCAGAAAGAACAGGTAGAGAAAATTGATACTTTCTATATGCAGCATGCAGAGCACGTACGCGCTAAAAAAGCTAAAGCCATTTTAAAGCAAGAAAATGACCTCGCTGAAACGGTAGAACAAAACGTGGATGTAGACTGGGAAAATTATGAATACGATTCTGCCCAATATGAAGCAGAGCGAGAACGTGCCAAGCAGTTAAAACAACAAGAAAAACGTGAGCAAGCAGCCAAAATGGCAGAGCAGTCACTGAAAACCGTGTATTTAAAAATTACCGCGATGATTCACCCTGACCGTGAGCCTGATGAAGTGAAGAAATTAGTTAAGACCGAACTTTTGCAGAAGGTAAATGATGCTTATGCAGAGCAAGATTTATTTTATTTACTGAAACTCCAGTTACAGCTAGAGACCAATAAAGGCCTAAGCTCAAAGGTTTTAAGCTCGGAACAAGTGAAGTTTTATCAGTTGTCTTTGGAAGCACAGAGTCAGAGTTTACAAGGTCAATTAGATGAGATCTTGGCGTCTTTTCATTTGAGCAGTCATGTCAATACCAAACAGCTCAAAATGAGTGATGTATATAAGGTGATTGATAAAGATGTTGCTGAGTTAAAACAGCAGTTGAAGTGGGAAAAAGAGCGGTTAAAGCATATGAAAAAGGTGAGTGGGGTCGAGATGTTGTTGGAGCATGGGGCATTATAAAATCCCACACCCCCTTGCAGAATAATACTCCTCATCCCTGAGGGAGAGGGAGCTGCAAGTGATTTTATAGCACCATGAATTTAATAATGAAAATTCCCTCTCCTTTTAGGAGAGGGCTAGGGAGAGGTAATAATAAAAATGGTAGACCCACAATTATTAGAATTCGCCAAAACTATGCGAAGCAATGCTACTGATGCAGAAAACCTCATGTGGCAATTAATTCGTGCTAAACGATTTATGAATTTGAAATTTCGCAGACAGCATGTGATTGCACCATATATTGTGGATTTTTACTGTCATGAGTTGGGTTTGGTCATTGAGTTAGATGGAAGTCAGCATGGCACAGACGATGCGATTGAGTATGATGCTGAACGAACTAAGTTTTTAGAAGCTTTGGGTTTAACCGTTGTGCGGTATTGGAATCATGATGTGTTGGGGCGGACGGATGTGGTGTTGGAGGATTTGTGGTGTAGATGTTCTGAATTAAAATAGACCTCTCCCTAACCCTCTCCTAAAAGGAGAGGGAACATCCATTGTTCAATTCATGCGTAATCTTTAGGTCAGATGATGCCTCCTCTCCCTATGTGATAGGGGGTATAAAAATCAGCCACCTTCTGTAGCTGCTTTTTTCTGGTTAGTTGATGCAGTAGATTGTTGAAGTTCAGCTTTTTTATTAGCTATCCCGAATGGAATATGTACTGAAGCGATACTATTAGCAGTTTTTTCGACATGAGTAACTTGATCATCAAAGAAAATATGCGGTTGTAATATTTCTAGAACTTTTCTTTTTTCAATGCCTCCTAAGAAAAATGCTTCATTAATAGTATCGATGCCCCAAGCGCGTAAGCTGGTTACTACGCGTTTATGTGCTGGTGCATTACGTGCAGTAACAATTGAAATCCTTAAGCGGCTTTCATACGTCGGATGATCTTTTAAAAAATTAAGTTCTGCTTTTTGAAGAGTAGAAAGCTGTTGCAGAAGTTTATGTAGTGGACCAGCATTTGCAGGTTGATCTGCTAATTTAGATTCATTTTCAATAAAAGCTGGTAACCCATTTTCTTTATAGACTTGTTCTGAAGAATCATCTGCAATGACTCCATCAAAGTCAAAGGCAATACGTAGTTCTTCATCATGAGCAATATCAAATATTTGCCCTTTTAAGATTAACCCTGCTGGATAACCAGCATTAATAGCTTGGTTAACATCTATTTCATTAGCAGATAGGAATAAACTAATATTAAGAGCATTAATATATTTATGAGGTGTGCGACCTTGTAAAAAAATTGCACGTTTAATATTTAATTGATGATGTTCAATAGAGTTCATGACTCTTAGCCCTGTATCAGGGTCATTTCTAGAAAGTAAAATTACTTCAACAAATGGTCTTTCTGGTGGGAAAAGGTCATTTAAACTTAAAAGGCGCTGAATAAATGGAAATGCTACGCCTGATTCTAAAGGTTGATTTTCGTGATCTCTTTGGTAATCTCGATATGCGAGTTCACCTTTTGTTCTGAAAACTTCATCTGACTCTTCTAAATTAAATAAAGCACTTGATGCTAAACCAATAACTAACTTTTGATCTAAATTATAGCCACTCATTCTTCTTCTCAAATAAAGTGTTGAGTAATCATGATTCTTTACACAAATTTTATCCTATCATTGATTTTAAAATATACAAATGGGGCTGCATCTGATAACACTTTTATCTACTGTATACGTCAATATTTTCTTGTATTACTTCATTAATAAAATTTTCAAAACTATCATACACCTTATTTTTATCATTACAAATCTCATAAACTCCTAGATCATTTCCATCCGTATCTAGTTGAATAGCATAACCTTCCATCCATAACAAATATTCAGAAAAGACAAAACAGTTTTGTTCTTTGAAATAGTCTATGCCTTCAATATCAATTACAGGTTTGACTTTATTTAAAGCAAAGAATGAAAAGCCTTTATCACAAAAATTGCCTTCACCTGTACCATTAAAAGTTAAAAAGTACTCTTTTAGAATATTAGTTAATTTAACGTCATGCTTTTTCTCAAATTGTTCAATTTCTAATTGTGTTGCAGGTTCGTTCACTCTTAAATTTTGATTTATGCAGTATTTTTTAAGTTGTTGGACTAAAGTCATTATTGTGAGCTCAGTATTAAAAAGGGAAGCTTAATAAAGCTTCCCTTTTATGAAATCAATTTGCAATCTTTAAATTAAAGCGCAGCAATCTGTTCCATACTTTGCTTAATTTTCGCTAGCTGATCAGCAAACTCAGCCAACTTCACTTTCTCACCTTCAACCACAGCCGCAGGTGCTTTCGCCACAAAGCCTTCATTAGAAAGTTTGCCTGCAATGACGTCATGCTGCTTTTGCACTTTGTCTAAGTCTTTCTGCAAACGACCTAATTCCGCTTTCGGGTCAATTAAACCTTTCATCGGAACAAATACAGACGCATGTCCAACCACAGAAGATGAAGACAATGGTGGTTGCTCACCATCAGCCAAGAACGTAATACTTTCTACTTTCGCCAAAGCTTTAAACAATGCTTCAATACGCGTGATCTGTGCTTTTTCAGCTTCCGTCGTGTTTTGTAGCAACACAGGTAATAAACGCGCATTACCTAAGCCCATCTCACCACGGATGTTACGTACCGCACCAATCAAACCTTGAAGCCATTGCATATCTGCTTCAGCCTGTTCGTTTACACGCTCAGGGTTAGCAACAGGGTACTGCGCCAGCATGATGGTTTCGCCAGAAATACCAAGTTTCGGTG
>JAVXBC010000156.1:4557-6032 GCA_036660195.1 Acinetobacter sp. | reverse complement strand
GTTTGCCATGTGAGAGTAAGTCATCGCCAGCTTTTAAATACTAAACCTCCCAACTTAAGTTGGGAGGTTTTTTTTATTGGGGGAAAGAAAATATAGCGACGTTTCATGTCGTTTCAATTGTTGTACAGGTATATTTTTCTTAATCGGTAAGAGTATTCTAGTCTGAAATAACCAACTGATGAGAATATGTACAATGAGTTCAATAGCTCTTTTTATTATTCATAAAACCAAAGCAGGAAAAAGAGATGAAGTAAAAGCAATTTGGTTGAAATACATGGCTCCTGCTGTTCAAGACAACTCTGAGCATAGCGCTTATTTTTATAACTTTGATAATCATAACCCTGACTCAATCTGTGCTTTTCAGGTTTATACATCAGAGCAAGCAGCCAAAGACTTTTTATCACATCCAAACTATCAGACTTATCTAATTGAAAGCCGTGCTTTATTAGAACATGAGCCTGAAATCCTTTATTTAACGCCTCAGTGGATCAAAGAGTGATATGTCTTTAATTTAAAAATGAATTCACTATTCAGCAATAATAACTATAGGTTAGTCCAAGTCTAGATTTGATGGTTTTCTTAGACTATCTCAATGTTCATCCACTGTAGTCCAAATAATAAATGATGGGTTTATACTCAAACTAAAATGAAAAAGAGCGTTTAAACGATGAGCATTGCCAAGAATATTTTGTGGATAGACTGTGGTGCGGCTGCCATAGCAGGGCTAATGGTGTTGTTTACTGGACAATGGTTAAGCGAGTTTTATCATCTACCTAAGCGCATTGTTATTTTTATTGGCTGCGTTAATTTACTGTATGCATGTTATTCATTTACCTTAGCTAACTATCAAAAGCGACCAATTCTGCTCATCAATATCTTAGTGTTTGCGAATTCAACTTGGGTCTTTGTTTGCCTACTGATACTTTGGATGTTTTGGGATGAAATGACGATTTTTGCTGTCATCCATATTTTGGGTGAGGCTGTCTTTGTTGGCACTTTAGCGAAATTGGAATATCACTGGCGGGAGCAATTGTCATTGCAATAATTCTTATTCATTCTATTCAAACATGTACTAACGCAACGTCGTTTGAACTCTTAAAAGCAATCAGGTAAAACTAGATAAGAATTCAAAAAGGAAAATAAAATGGAATACAACGGTCGTTGCCATTGTGGAAAAGTTTCATTTGTTGCACAAGGTGAGTTAACCGAGGCATTGTCCTGCAACTGTTCGATTTGTCAGAAAAAAGGTTCTTTATTGTGGTTCTTGCCGACGGATCAGGTGGATATTTCTGTGCAAGAGGATGCTTTAGCGAGTTATCAATTTCATAAGCACGTGATTGACCATCATTTTTGTAATACTTGTGGCATCCATCCTTATGCCACAGGCATCGACTCGAAAGGCAAGCAAATGTACGCGATTAATATAAGGTGTATTGATGATTTGGATTTAGAGAGTATCAAAATTAATCACTTTG
>JAVXBC010000156.1:0-4457 GCA_036660195.1 Acinetobacter sp. | reverse complement strand
AAAGGACGTAGAAGCCTTTGCTATGATCGAGAGGCTTTGGAGTCTCGCAAAGATCATCCACCTGCAAATAATGTCTTAGATGTTGCGAAATCTATGAACATTGAATTATTGACCGAACAACAATATGCGCAGCTTCAAACGATTGAAAAATTTGATTTAAAAACGTCGAGTTGGGTCGAAAGTCCTGATGATATCCGAGCATTCGGTGGCGCAATTTTTTGTGATTATCGTTATGGTCGCGTATTCACCTATCACAATGGCGCACAATCTTATTATGCCTCACGCGGCTTTCGTGGGTTGATTCGTCTTGATTGAAAATCACAACCCGTTGCACATTTCTCAAATTTTCTACTGTGCAGTCTGCGCGACACGCCTATAATCATTGCATCACTTTCTAAATCTAATAAAGGTATAACATGTCGACCGATCAACAATTTTCTACACCTGCTAATTTAGGTATCGCAGTTTATGCAAACAATGCTGAAGCGATTGGCAATACACCTTTAGTCCGTATCAATCGTTTGATCAAAACAGGTGCAACGGTATTGGCTAAAGTTGAAAGCCGTAATCCTGCTTTCTCGGTTAAATGTCGTATTGGTGCGGCAATGATCGCCGATGCAGAACAACGTGGTGCATTGAAAGCGGGCATGCATATTGTAGAACCAACCAGTGGCAATACGGGCATCGCCTTAGCATTTGTTGCGGCAGCAAAAGGTTATCCGATTACCCTTACCATGCCATCAAGCATGAGCTTAGAGCGTCGTAAAGTCCTAAAAGCACTTGGGGCAAATCTAGTTCTGACTGAACCCGCGAAAGGTATGAAAGGTGCTGTGGATGAAGCGGTACGTTTAGCGACTGAAAATCCAGAATTGTATTTTTTACCGCAACAATTTGAAAACCCTGCCAATCCACAAATTCATCAAGACACCACAGGCCCTGAAATTTGGCAGGCCACCAATGGTCAAGTCGATATTTTAGTGTCAGGTGTGGGAACAGGTGGAACCATTACCGGTATTTCACGCTATTTTGAGCAAGTTCAGAATAAGCCACTGTATTCGGTTGCAGTTGAGCCTGCGGAATCGCCGATTATCACTCAAACCAGAAATGGTGAAAGCATTAGTCCTGCACCGCATAAAATTCAGGGCATTGGCGCAAACTTTATTCCAAAAAACTTAGATCTCGACCTAGTCGATGAAGTCTTAACCGTGAATAGTGCCGATGCAATTGAGTGGGCGAGAAAATGTGCCACGCAAGAAGGAATTTTGGTTGGTATTTCCAGTGGTGCGGCTCTGGTAGCAGCCGCGCAGATTGCCGAACGTCCTGAAAATGCAGGAAAAACCATTGTGGTAATTTTACCTGATAGTGCTGAGCGTTATTTATCTTCGGTATTATTTGAAGGGCTATTTGACGAAGCTTAAACATCATAAAGCATATAAAAAACCATGCCTTAAGTGCATGGTTTTTTATTGCCGAGCAAATTTAAAGTGCTTTCTTTAAGGTCTTTTCATGACGTTTGACTGAACGTGCATATTTTTTACCTTTGTGCCGTGTCCAAAAACTGCGCTCATAGCCTGTAGGCCCAACGTTGTAATAAGCCACCGCTTTAGACCAGCTTCCCGCAGATTTATAGTAGCTGGCGAGGACATGCGCACCGCAGTTGATATTGACGCTTTCATCATACAAATTGCCAGGGCAGGATTGTCGCCAGTGACTTGGAATGATTTGTGTCAGTCCTACCGCACCAGTTGGCGAGCGAGCCACACTATTATAATTCGATTCTTGGCGAATCACGGCTGCCAATAATAAGGGTGAAACATCGTTTTGTTCAGCACTACGCACAATCATTGGCGAAAGTCGATTGGCGGTATTGGGTGATACCGCATATGCGCTTTGTATTCCTGCCGAGAGTTGGTTGGAGCGATTGGCGAATGAGCCACTTAAGCTACTACAGCCAGATAAACTGATCGCAGCGAACATCAAAGTGATTTTAAATAATGACCACTGAATGGTTGGATGGAATATCTGCAAAACAATCAACTTAAGGAAAATCGAACTCAAAAATGATGTTATTGACTCAATGTGTTTGAGTCAATAGAGCGTTCACATCGCCGCAATCACGATTTTACCGACATAAAAAAGCCCCGACATCCTATCGAGGCATTTCTATATTCGGTTTCTTGCCGCCAACTCCTGTCAACGACCACATCCTGTGTATGTTATTTTTCTTAGAAGACATCCTGTCTCTCTATAAGGCATAGAATAATGAAAAAAGACTGAGTTGGATATTCGCCAATTGCCGCAATGGTTGTAGGCATTATCCTACAAGACTGAATTTAAATATTTCAACGGTTAGCGATCCTTAAGAATCCATTGCACCAGTTTTTGTGCGATGGGTGCGCAAATCATCACACTTGGAAAAGCAAACAGCCATGCGATGATCCAAGCGGACATCCATAAGCCAAAAAAGTTGTGAATCAAACCGACGGCTTTTAAGGTGGTAATCCCTGAAATGAGGCAGGACATCATGCCTGATAAAATGAACGGAAATAACAGTTTAGAGAGCTTCATGTTTGAACCCCTTGATAGGCATTGAGTGTTTTTGCAAAATTTTGTCCAAATAACTGAGCGGTTTTAATGTCACCATCATCAACGAGATGCGCTGCGCTGCCGTGTGTGGCCTGTGCCATTAAGCCTGACCAAGAGCCGAGTCGATTCGCCGCTTGCGCATAGGCAACCCCTTGATGCTGTTCGGGTAAAATTGGATTTCCGACCCATAGCATACCGTGTTGCATACAAAAGGTAAAAAGCGAAATTAGGGTTGATTGTTTATCCCCAGCAGGCAGGGATGAAACTGTGAATGCTGCTGCTAATTTACCGCGTAATTGTTGCTGCTTCCATAAGCCGCCTGTTGCATCCATCAACTGTTTTAAGGTTGCCGACACCCCACCAAGATAGGTTGGCGTGCCCCAAATCAAACCATCAAACTGAATCAATTGTTCAGGTTGTGACAGCAATTGCTCTGCTGTGTATAAACTGACTTCAATATTGGCAATTTGAGCCGCACCGAGTTGAATCTGTTGGGCAATAAATTGGGTATGCCCTTGACCACTATGATAAATAATTGCAATGCGTTTCATAATAAAATGCTCCATTAGATGATCTGTAACAGTTGTGCAGTGAGATATAAACCGATGCCGAAAATGCTGTGATTGAGCATACTTTTGAGGCGATTTTGCAGCGGTTGAGGGGTATGGGCTGAAGCAATTCCTGCGCCCATTGCGGGTTGCATAATGAAAAATGGAATCGTAACTGTGCAGATACCAAACAACAGTGCAGACCAAAATTTCGGTTGTAGCAACCAAGCATCACCAACGATCAAGACAAAGCCGAATGCGAAGAAAACGCCGACGCTATAGTGTGCAATCCATCCCAACAGATATTCATATTGAATTGCAGGGCTGTGACCGATCGCGTGGTGTGTAAATTTGCCTCGAAATATCCAACCGACCCAACGACCAAGCAAGGCAAAATTTAAGGTCGGGATATTGAGCTGTTTCAAAATCCATAAGCCAAAATCCATGACCAACGTTGCGCCAACTCCCAACCCAATGACGTGTAATAACAGTGTGAAAGTGTTCATGTGCTCACCTTGATATTTTCTGTTCAACATGTGATAAAGATAGTGTGCAAGTTCAAGTCAACTTGAAGTCAAGAGGTTTTTTATGGATATTGCAGAAGTTGCAAAAAAAGCCCATGTGCCCACCTCAACCCTACGTTTTTATGAAGAAAAGGGGCTGATAAAATCCATCGGGCGGCAAGGTTTAAGACGCCAGTACGCCAAACAAGTGCTTGATCAATTGGCTTTGATCGCATTGGGGCGAGCTGCAGGTTTTTCTTTGGATGAAATCGCCCATATGTTTGGAGAGGGTGGACAGCCTGAACTTGATCGAGCAATGCTGGCAGAAAAAGCTGATCAGTTAGAGCAAATGACCAAGCGACTACATTTTATTAGCGAAGGTTTAAAGCATGCCGCGGTCTGTCCCGCAGAAAATCATATGCAATGTCCGACCTTTCAGAAATTTTTGAAATCGGCGATTGCAGGTGAATATCCCGCGATGCCGTTACCACATTCGAAGAAATCAAAACGGACCGATTAGAAAAATATGCAATTGAACGGTTATTTTAAGCGAGGTCGAATAATAAGCAGACATATGATGAATTTGATTAAACTTTGCACAAATTAATTTTTATCCCGTTGTTTTTGTATATTTTATAATCAAGAAAAATGAATGCAATTCATGCTAAAATGACCGGCTTTCATCTTTGATGAATCCCTCCTCCTGCTAGCCGAGAATCGCAAGCCATGTCTACCGCTTATACCATGCAGACTGCGCCAAAAGCGCTGTTTGATTACGACAAATATTGGGCGTCGTGTTTTGAACCCGCACCATTTTTGC
>JAVXBC010000155.1:0-6075 GCA_036660195.1 Acinetobacter sp. | reverse complement strand
TTGCCCTGAGTTGGTCGGGCATGTGTTGGAGGCAGGCGATGCGATTAGCATGATTGCTAGTGCGGCTGCTTCACTTACTATTCGAGCGTCAGGGCGAGAGGTGACCTAACATGCCAAACCTTATTGTCGCTGATCTTGAAAAAGAGATGCTGAAAATGCCGCAGGCTGATTGCCCTGTAGCACATCACTTTGGACCAGGTATCTATATTCGTGAAGTCACATTGCCAGCGGGTGTTTTTGCGGTCGGTCATGCTCAAAAGTATGAGCACTTAAATATCATGCTAACAGGCAAAGTGGCAATTGTTGACGGTGATCAGGTGCGAGTGCTTGAGGCTCCATTAATCTTTACAGGTAAGCCAGGTCGCAAGGTTGGCTATGTGCTTGAAACATGTGTATGGCAGAACGTCTACGCTACAAATGAAACCGATATTGACACACTAGAAGCACACTATTTGGATAAAAGTAAGACTTGGGAAGCTTACGATAAAGAGCACTCGAAAATAGATCATGCACTCAACCAACACAACCGCGATGATTATGCGCAAGTGTTAAAAGAATTTGGCTTTGATGCTGATACCGCCCGCCAGCAGGCTGAGGATGAATCAGATCAGATTGATATGCCTAATGCGTTTAAAGCTGTGGTACAAGTCCGTGAATCTAACATTGAAGGCAAAGGTCTGTTTTTAAGTTGGCATATCGCTACAGGGCAAATCATCGCTCCCGCACGAATTTCTGGAAAGCGAACACCCGCAGGTCGCTATGTGAATCACTCGATAAACCCAAACTGTAAATATATAGCCGATGAAAAAGGCGACATATACCTTGTATCTTTACGAGATATTGATGGCTGTAAAGGTGGAAATAAGGGTGAAGAGTTGACTGTTGATTATAGACAAGCTTTAACACTAAACAAGGAGTTATCAACATGTCAGGAATAGCAACAGCAGTAGTTGGTGCCGCGGTTGTTGGCAGTGTAATGTCATCAAAAGCACAAAAAAGTGCAGCAAATACAGCAGCCAATGCTCAAATTGAAGCATCTGAAAAAGGAGTTGAGGAACAGCGCCGACAGTTTGACGCAGTTCAGAAACTCTTAAAACCTTATGCGGATGCTGGTCTTGGTGGTTTGACTGGCCAGCAAAACTTAC
This sequence comes from Acinetobacter sp., assembly GCA_036660195.1. Lineage (GTDB taxonomy): Bacteria > Pseudomonadota > Gammaproteobacteria > Pseudomonadales > Moraxellaceae > Acinetobacter. The sequence goes on along the minus strand of JAVXBC010000155.1, from coordinate 4,930 downwards.
TCGGTATCAATGGTAATGCAGCTCAGCAGAACGCTATTAATAACATTAACAACAGCTCTGAAATGCAGACCTATCTGCAACAAGGCGAAAACGCTATTTTACAAAATGCATCGGCTACTGGTGGTTTACGTGGTGGCAATACTCAAGCAGCTTTAGCACAGTTTAGACCGCAGCTGCTCAACCAATTAATCAATCAGCGTTATCAAAATTATGCTGGTCTAACCGCATTAGGTCAGAACGCAGCAGCAGGCACAGGCAATGCTGGTATGCAAACAGCAGGCAATATTTCAAACCTCTACCAACAAGCTGGTGCAGCACAAGCGGGTGCGGCTCTAGCATCTGGACAAGCCACTGCAAATGCATGGAATGGCGTTAATAGCGCAATTGGTCAAGTTGCTGGCATGAAAATGATGGGGATGTTTTAATTATGGATCCTATTAATTACATGCTTGATGTACAAAATCCAGTACAGACTGCCATGACTGGTCTCACTCAAGGTATGCAGATCGGGCAATTCATGCAGGCTAAAGAATTAGCAGATCGCGAAGCTATTCAAAAGCAGCAAATGCAGCAAGAGCTTTCTGCATTTGCATCAAAACCAAATAAAACTCATGACGACTATGCAAACATCATGGCGCGGTTTCCATCCTTGGCTGAAAATTTTAAACGGTCTTACGATGTTTTGGATACAGGTCGTCAGCAAGCATCCTTTAAAACAGCCTCTCGCGCCTACTCCGCGGCTGCGGGTGGAAGAGTGGATATAGCAAAATCCATTCTTGAAAATGAAGCTTTAGGTTATGAAAATGCAGGGGATAAGGCGACTGCTGACCAAATGCGTAATATTGCAAAAATGGCAGATCAAAATCCAGATGGTTTTCTAACATCAACTGGCTTATTCCTCGCATCAGCAAACCCAGATAAGTTTAAGGAGACTCTGGGCGCATTAGGTGAAAATCAGATGGTGCCAGAGGAGATCAGCCTCAAGAAAGCGCAGACTGAAAAAACCAAAACTGAAACACTTTGGTATGGTGATAAAACTCAGGCTGAGATTAATAACCTTGAGTCACAAGTTGAAGATCGTCAAACAGGTCGTGTACTTGAACAGCAGAAAATGCAACTTCAAAACGATCAGTACTATGCGAAGCTCGACCAAGACCAACAGCAATTCTATGAAAAATTAAATCAGGAGGAGCGAAAGATTGCTCAGACTGTATTTAATGTGAAAGAAAAGCCTGTTGAGCGAATAGAGCGATTGGAAAAAGTTGAAAGCTTTGCAGTGGCAGCTAGAAATGCATCGGAAGGTGCAAAATTAGCAGCTCAACTAGCAAACGACACCAAGTCGATTTATGAATCAACTGGTGGTTATTGGAACAGAGCAATGCGTAATGTCCCTGGTACTGATGAGTATAATTTTGATCAAGGACTTGAAACCATGAAGGCTAAAATCTTCTTGGCTCAGATTGATCAAATGCGTGGATTGGGCGCATTGACGCAAGCTGAGGGTGAAGCATTAAAAGCATCCATTGCATCTATTAACCCAAACCAAGAACCAGAAGCTGTGCAGCAAAGTTTAACTGAAGTCGCAAAGCAACTATCTAAAGCAGCTCAATCAGCAAACAGGAAAGCTCAAATCTACGCAACCAAAGGTAAAGGCTATTCTGCCGAGGTAGTGGAGGCCGCAAAAGCTCGCGGTGTATCTCCTGCGGAAATGCAGCAGATTGCTAATCAGCTAGGGATTGAGTGATTATTTTGTGGTAATCTTTCTTTAAAAATAAAGAGGGGTTATCACATGAAAAATGTTATTTTGACTGGATTTTTACTTGGGGCAATTCCCATCTCATCCTATGCATCTGACTGGATGCATGTATTCGACTCAGATACAGACAAATATTATATTGATCTCGATAGCATCAAGACTGTAAATAGTTACAACAAGGATTTAATTCAGGCTTGGTACAAGATGGATGTGTATAACGATATAATTAAAGATGGGATGGGTGTTGGTGATAAAGCACTGGTTCTATACAATATTGATTGCAGAAAAGAAACCATGGGTGTTTCGCAAGCTATAAGATATAAGGGCGCAAGCCCACTTGGTAATAGTCTGAATGCTAAAGTGCCAGATATGCGAGCCGTGATCCCAGACACAATTGGAGCAGAAACGCTAGATCGCGCCTGCACCATCTATAAAATACAAGATGAGTAAGGCATTGGGATATTTCACAAAGCTATAAAAATTCAATTTAATTAAGCACACGCCACCTTCGGGTGGTTTTTTATTGTCCAAAGGAAAAGTTATGGCATCTTTACAACAGAACGTAATGAAAGCCTTCATGAAAGCAGGATTAAGCGAAAATCAGGCGCGTATCATGACTGCTGAAGTGGGGCGTGAAAACTCTTTCGACCCAAGTGTTGTTTTTGGTGTCCATCCTGACGACAAAAACAAAAAAACAAACGTTGGTTTGCTGTCTTGGCAGAATGGTCGTGAAGCGCCATTGCTTGCAAGGCTTAAGTCAAATGGTTTGTATGTAGATGGCAAGATTCAGCAAAGTCAGGAATCACTTGATGAAATGGCGAAATATGCTGTTCATGAGATCAATACAAAGCCTGAATACGCAGCAACAAAGAAAACTTTCCTATCCAATCCAGATGTTGATTACAACACAGCAACCAAGGTGCTAGGCACAAACTTTATCAAGTGGCGTTACAACGATCCAGAATACAAATCTGGACACAAAAATCGAGATGATTTTTACAGACAATTAGGTGGTAACCCAAAAACATGGAATGAAACTAAAGCTATGGTCGGGGAAATTAAGCCACCTAATCGCAAGCCAGCGCAAAATAGAATCAATCAATTGGTGGCTACTTACGACAAGCAAGTTAAGGCTAACACAACCAAAAATCAAATTAATCCACAGCAAAAACAGGATCGAGTAAATAGCTTACTGGCTACCTTTGATAAACAAAATCCAGCGCGTCAAGCAACACCAGTCGGCATACCTGATTTTGATGAAAATGGCGTGATTCGAGAAGATCAACCGCCACAACCAAAACAACAGCAAGCACCATTAAGCACAATGGATAAAATTATCGGTGGCACAGAAGCAGGCTTAACGGTTGCAACTGGTGTAGTCGGTGGTGTGATTGGTCAGGCTGCTGGTGGTTTTCATGGCATCGCCGAATCTGTCGTTGATGGCACATTTGGCACACAGCAAGGCGCACAGAATGCCTTGAATCGAGCCACACAGGCTTCTAATGCTCTAACCTATCAACCAAAAACGGCAGGCGGTCAACGTGCTGTAGGTGCAGTTGGTGAGTTTATTGACGATACTGGTCTTGATACTTTGCCGCCTGTCTTGGGTGGTGGTGTTGGAACTGCTGCTGCAACTCTAGGGCGTGCATCTGTACCAGTGGCGACCACAGCGGCAAGGGAAGTAGCTCAAGCTGCAAAACCTGTTGTGGCGCAAGCGATTGAACAAGCTAAACGTCCAGTTAATGCTGTTACGGAAGCAGCTAAAAATATCTTTAATCGTGAGAGCGCAAACAATGGTCCAGCGCCTGCAAACATTGGTGCTGCTCAAGTAGATCAGGCGACTATTCGTCAAGCTTTAGCAGCTGACCTACCTTTTACGCCTGAACTCACTAGAGGTCAGATTAGCCGTGATCCTGCTCAGTTAAAGTTTGAAGTTGAGACTGCAAAAAATGCAGAGATGGGCGCACCACTTCGTCAGCGCTATGAAGATCAGCATTTAGTGATTCAACAAAACATTGATCATTTTATTGAGTCTACAGATGGACTAGCAACAAATATGCGTGAAGCTGGTATAGCGGTTGACACTGCACTTCAAAAACAGATGAAAGCCGATAAAAACCGTGTTCGTGTTGCATATAACAAAGCTGATAATTCATCTGAAGCGCAAACCCCTGTTGATTTAACTACGCCAATTAATAATGGTGGCAATCCAACAACCGTTTTAGATTATTTAAACTCTCAACCCGATCTACCAACCACTCCAATTCTAGCAACAGCCAAAAAGACAGCAGTCAGCCTTGGTATTGCTGAAAAAGATCCAAATGGCAGCCTTATTTCTAAAAACCCAAACATTAAACAGATGGAGCAATGGCGAAGTCAAATTAATCAAAACGTAAATGCGGAAGCTCCCAATATTCGTCAAGCTGCAATTTTAAAAAGCATGATTGATGAGCATATCGGGCCAGCTGAGGGTGCGCTTTATAAAGCAGCTAGAGCTGAACGAGTAAAGGTGGCTAAACGTTGGGAGAATACTGCAATTATGCATGATTTGACCAACAAAAAAGCCAATTCAAGCGACCGCATTGTTGCATTAGAGGATGTTCAGAAGCGGATTATTCACGACGGCTCACTTGATGATTTGCGTGTGGCTAGAAGAGCATTATTAACTTCTGGGGAAGAAGGCAAACAAGCATGGAAAGATATTCAGGGGCAAACGCTTCAGGAAATCAAGAATGCTGCCACAGCTGGAATTGCTCCAGATGCTAGAGGGAATCAAATGATTAGCCCTGCCGCTTTAAATAAAGCAATCAAGAGATTAGATGACTCAGGAAAGCTGGATTTCATTTTTGGTCAGCAGGGGGCAGAAAAACTAAGGTCCTTAAATGAGATTTCTAAAACAATCTTCACTGTGCCAGCATCGGCAGCAATCAATCACAGTAACACGGCAGCAACACTATCAGCTGCAATGGATTTGGTTTTATCTGGCATGTCGGGCTTTCCAGCGCCAGTCGCTAGTGCATTACGCATGTCCACAAAACACATTAAAGATCGGAAAATTCGCAAGCGTGTAGAAGACGCATTAAACCCACGGAGTTAAAGTTATGACCATGTTTTTAGCACCCTACACAGCCATTGCTGATATTGATGGAAGCCCGCTTGATGCGGGTTTTTTGT
>JAVXBC010000154.1:0-6100 GCA_036660195.1 Acinetobacter sp. | reverse complement strand
TAAAAAAACAAATGCAATTTTTGTATCAACGTGTTGAATCTTCAGATTTGTCTGACGGTATTGCGACATTTGACCCAATGAGTGATCGCCCACCACATTATTGAGGTGTGGTTGTGATGTTTTTATTATACGTGGCTACAAATATTTAAATTTCATATTTTAATTGTTGCGAATTTATATCTTCGGCATGACGTAATTCAGTTTCAATATAACTAATAATCATGGTACTCAAACCTTTGACCAATTCATCAAAACTGATTTGTGGATTGGGTAAAATCAAGTGCCGTACCACATTAAAAATACTGCTGTTGATACTAATATAAGATGTGACGCTTAAGTTGTTGACTTTTAAATATTTTGGATTGTGTATCATGTACTTCATTAATACTTCCATTAATGTATATTCAACTTTTCCGATATATTTTTCATAATTGAGTTCAGTTGCATATCTTAAACAGAGTAAATAACGTTCATTATCGCGAGTTAGTAAGTCCCTGAATGTATAAAAAATCATTTCAAATAAAGGCTCTAATTCCATTTCAATAACAATTGGCGTCAGCTCCTTGACCATATCTAACACTTCTTTGACAAAAGTTTCGCCCATTGCATCGTAAATTTCCTCTTTATTATTAAAATACTCATATAGAGATCCTACGCTGACCCCTGCAATATCGGCAATATAACGTGTGGTGGTGCCACTGGTACCATGACTAGCAACAGCAATAAACCCTGCTTCAATGATGGTGTCGACGGTGACTTTAGAGCGTGCTTGGCGTGGTTTGCGAGTCGTCATACGGTGTCATGGTGAAATCCGAACATAAGATCACATTAACATGCTGTCGTTATAGATCAAGAATCATCGTAAAAATCCGAATAAATTATAATTACAGTATTTTTTAATTATTTAAAGTTTGCGTAATAAGTTCTATTTTTTTAGGAAAGTACATCACTTTTGAAGTTGACTGGTTTTTTTAATTTGTTGATATCAATAGTTTTTAATTATTTTTTCTTGGCTTTTTTGCAAAAAAAGTAACAAATTTATAGCAAAAATAAACTGAGAAACACTGCCATTTTTTACCCGAATTGAATCCGAACATAAGATCGGTTTACAGTGATTTAAGACACAAAACAGGTGAGTGTAAATCTCCCGAATTTCTTTTCATATTTCAGATTCAGACAGAATTTGAACAATAGATGATCGAAATCTCAAGCAACGCTCAAATGAACTAGGTAGGTGTAGCCATGATTAGCAGCACATTAAAAAAAGGTTTTAGTTTATTTAAAATGAATCCCATCGCTGAGCAAATTGATTTTGCAGCTAAAAAAAGTATCCCGATTCGACATTTGAATATTGGGTTTGAGGGTAAAGAAGTTGATTTATCATTTTATATGAATAATCAGTTTGCCACCATTTTCTTTGCCACGCTGTCGGTATTTTTGACTTATGGTGAAGACTTAGTGATTGAAACAGCACGCCATCACCGTGATATGTTAAAAGACCCTGTTTTAAGACAGCGTGTGACCTCTTTGATTGGTCAGGAAGCCATTCATTCAAAATTACATAATGAGTTTAACGATGCCATTGTTGAGCTTGATTATCCTGTTCGCTTATATCGTTTTTTAGGCGAAAAATTCTTTGATCATATTTTTCTACAATTTCCACAAGCTTTGAAACTGTCGATGATGGCAGGGATTGAGCATTTTACCGCGGTATTGGCGGAATATATGATGGCACATGAGCAGAACTTTTATTTTTCTGAAGATGCCAAAACCCGTGCGCTGTGGATGTGGCATATGCTGGAAGAGTCCGAGCATAAAGATGTGGCTTATGATGTTTATCAAACTTTAAATGGCAATTATGCCTTACGTATTGCTGGATTTTTTATTGCCTATTTTACCATTTTGGGCTTGATTCCATTTTCAGCCAGCATGGTGCCAATTTTACGCCGACCACAGGAAATGCTAACGCAAAAATTTTGGCGTGATGCACGTCGTGGTATGAAGTTAATTTTTAGCCCGAAAGATGGGGTATTTGGCAGTACGCAAGGTCGTATTTTTGACTATTTACATCCCGATTTTCACCCGAATGATCATGATGCATCAGCATATTTTGCATATTACGAAAAGAAATTATTGTCTGAAGGCGGGGCATTGCATCCTTTCTTTGTCAAGGCATTTACCCCAAAAGTTCAGGCAGCATAATCAGCTATCGCTGTTTTAAAAATTTAATAATGATGGATGAGCTATGAAATTATTTGGCAGCAAAACAAACAAACCCAGCCAACAGGCTTTTGCAGTGGTGACAGGCGCTGGCAGTGGCATTGGTCGTAGCTTTGCCCTTGAACTGGCCAAACGTGGTGGCACGGTGGTCTGTTCCGACATTAACCTAGATGCAGCAAAAGAAACGGTCGGTTTGGTTGAAGCGCTTGGAGCAAAAGCCTTTGCGGTGCAATGTGATGTTGCCAAGGAAGAGCAAGTGAATCAATTGGCTGAACAGGCCCAACAATTGATGCAGAACCCAGTCACATTGGTAATTAATAATGCAGGAATCGGTCTAGGGGGCAAGTTTGATGAGATGTCTTCAGAAGACTGGAAATGGTGCATGGATATCAACCTATGGGGAGTGATTTATGGTTGCCGTGCTTTTGTACCGGAGTTTAAACAACAAGGTCATGGGGCAATTATCAATGTGGCATCAGCAGCATCTTATACGGCAGCACCAGAAATGACCGTCTATAACGTGTCTAAAGCAGGTGTGCGTGCCTTGTCGGAAACACTTTCGGCTGAACTGCGCAAATCGAATATCAAGGTCAATGTGCTTTGTCCGACTTTAGTGCCGACCAACATTATTAAAAATGGCAAAGTTCCACATAAAGGGCTGTTGGATTATGCGCTGACCCATTTGGCTTTTACCACCAGTGATAAGGTCGCCAAATTGACCCTAGATCGTTTGGATAAAGGTGAGCTTTATACCATTCCACAAATCGACGCCAAGTTATTTTGGTTGATGAAACGTACTGCACCGAATTTATATGCAAAATTCTTAGGCACATCATACCGATTTATGAAGTAATCACCTCGGATAAAAGATTCTAAACACTGAAATAAAAAGATAGTCGATCGGCGATCGACTTATTTCAGTTGAATGAATAAAGGATATTTGGAATGACAGCTCAAGCAAAGAAATTAAACTCAGCTGAAGGAAAGGCGCTACCACCACACATCTATGATAGTTTTATCGTGGGTGCGGGAATCTCGGGTATTGCAACGGCGATTCGTCTTGATCAGGTCGGTTATAGCAACTATAAGATCATTGAGAAGGCGACACGTGTTGGTGGGACTTGGCGTGAAAATACTTACCCAGGGTGTGGCTGTGATGTACCGTCAGCATTGTATTCCTATTCATTTGCACCAAGTGCCAAATGGAGTCATTTATTTGCACGCCAGCCTGAAATTTTAAATTATTTAGAAGAAGTCAGTGAAGATTTTGGTGTAAGTTCAAAAATTGAATTTGGTACAGAGTTGCTGAATGCAGCATGGGACAAAGAGCGTAATTTATGGGTGATTGACACCAATAAAGGACAAAATTTATCGAGAACTGTGGTTTTCGCAACGGGTCCAATTACCGAAGCGCAAATTCCAAAACTTGATGGTCTAGAAACCTTTAAGGGTGAAATGTTCCATTCAGCGAAATGGAATCATGATTATGACTTGGCGGGCAAGCGTATTGCGGTGATTGGTACAGGCGCATCAGCGATTCAGTTTGTTCCTCAGATTCAGCCTTTAGCAAAAGAGCTATATGTATATCAACGTACCGCGCCGTGGGTGGTACCAAAGCCAGACACGGATTTAGGCGATGTCAGTAAAGCCTTAATCGAAAAATTTCCATTGATTCAAAAAACTTGGCGTCAAACCGTTGCTCAGTCTTTAAATGCAATTAACTTTGGTTTGCGTAATCCTGCAGTATTAAAGCCTGTGGGGGAATTATTTAAACAAGTGCTCAAAGCACAGATATCAGACCCACAACTGCTTAAAGATGTAACACCGAACTTTACCATTGGTTGTAAGCGCTTATTGTTCGCGAACAACTATTATCCTGCATTACAACAACCGAATACCAAACTGATTCCACATGGATTGGTGAAGGTGGAAGGCAATACTGTTGTTTCTGCGAATGGTGAGCGTCATGAAGTCGATGTGATTATTTGGGGAACAGGCTTCGAAGTATCTCATCCACCGATTGGCAAGCGTGTCTCAAACGAGAAAGGTGAATGTCTGAATGATTTGTGGAAGAGCACTTCACCAGAGGCATATTTAGGCACCAGTATTGAAAATGTTCCGAATGCTTTCTTGGTTTTAGGGCCAAATGTCTTGGTCTATGATTCTTTTATTGGCTTGGCTGAAGCACAACTGGATTATATTGTTGATGGTTTAGTTAAGATCAAAGAAAAGGGCATCAGTAAGTTGAATATTAAGCCTGAAGTGATCAAGCATCATAATGAGCTGGTGCAAAAACATCTGAAAACAACTGTGTTTAACGCGGGTGGCTGTAAGAGCTATTATTTAGATGTCAATGGTCGTAACTTTGCTGCTTGGCCGTGGTCATTGAAAAAGTTAAAGCAACGTTTAAAACGCATGGACTTGAATGATTATCAAGTGACCTATCAGACTGAAAAAACCAACTGATTTTAGATAAGTCGTAAAAGGGCAGCAAATTTTATCTCAGGGTAGAATTTGCTGCTTATTTTTTGCAAGATCGTAATAAAAAATAGGGAATAACAATGAAACAAGGACAATCAAGTCGAACGGCTGAGGCTGCCGCTGCATTACGTGCCAATCACTTTCAAAATGCTGAAAATCCAGTTTTTTCTGATCCTTTTGCATTTAAATTAACCAGTAAGGGCTGGAAGAAATTACTAAGCACGCCTGTTATGATCAAAGTGATCAATTCGTCGATGTTTAATCGAAGCTTGGGCTTGCTGACAGGGCAGGTGGTGGGACGTTCACGTTATGCCGAAGATCAGCTTTATAAAGCGATTGATCGTGGTGTCACGCAATATGTATTGGTTGGGGCGGGGCTGGATTCTTTTGCCTTACGCCAAGCACAGCGCTATCCCAATGTAAAAATTTTTGAAGTCGATCATCCAGATACACAATTAGAAAAACAAAAGAAGCTCAAAGCATTTGGCAAAATCCCAAGCAATGTTGAATTTGTGGCGATTGATTTTGAGCAACAATCACTTGCCGATGCCTTGGAAAACAGCAGTTTTCAACAAGATCAGCCTGCATTTTTTTCATGGTTGGGCACCACCCATTATTTAAAACCACAAACCACCTTAAATACCCTACAAAGCATTGCCAAAATTGCGGCACAGGGCAGTGAAGTGGTGTTGGATTATTCGGTTGATTATCGGGAGTTACAGGGGGGTGAGCGTTTTGGCAGCATGTTTGTGGCGCAATTTACTCGTTTTTTAAAAGAACCTTTAAAAGGTCAATTTAGACCACAAACATTGCATCAGGCGGTGTATGCGATGGGTTATCAGGTGCTGGAAGATTTGTCGGGTGATGGTTTAAGTGAGCGCTATTTTCAGGCTCGACCTGATCATATTCGACATACCATTGCCACCAATATGTTACATTTGTGTTTGATGACTCCATGAATTTCATAAAGTTTCCATTTAAATCTTTGGTACGTATTGCCTTTTAACTCAAACTTATGTAACGCTAATAAAAGAATATTGTAGGCAATTTTATGAGTAATGCTGGAATTTGGATCACGGTTGCGATTGTACTATTTGTACTCGGCTCTATTTTTGGTCTACGCGTTAGTCCACGAGAAAAAGCGCTGGGGATGATGCGCGATCAAGCCCGTAAGATGGGTTTGCATCCGCGTATTATTGTTGCGCCGGAATGGACTAAGATTCCAATGGCATCTGAAAAACGCGCCAGTATGGTTGCATATTATAGTGTACTCATTCCAGAAGCTCGTTTAGCCTTACTGCGAGCAATAGTAGTCAATGGCAAACTTCAAGTGGTGCAAGGGGAGCAGAAATTTAATGACTTACCCATTGCATTAAAAGGAGTTTATGCTATTGATATG
>JAVXBC010000153.1:0-6135 GCA_036660195.1 Acinetobacter sp. | reverse complement strand
AGAATTTGAAGGCATGCTCCGCCCTGCATTTAAAGAAGATGAATGGTCATTGATTTTAGTCGGTGCGGCATTAGGCTTCCTTGTTGGGGAACTACAAATTCACTTTATGCTCTAAGCGCAATTCATAACCCTCAAAAAAGCACGCTCATTGGCGTGCTTTTTATTAAGTCTTATTTTTCAATTGTTTGATCTATACTTATATCATTGACCTGCGCCTCAATTACACACCATTCTATACTTGCAACAGTACGACGATCGTGTCGCAGCGCTGATTGCTTTAATATGGGTATTCGTTACCAATTTATTTATTTTTTATGCTGACATTCAAGAGTGGCGCTGCTAGGATTTAGTTCAAATTTATAACCACAGCAGTTTCATGGAACTCATTGATTTTATTCTGCACGTTGACCAACACCTGTTAGAGTTTATTACCAATTATGGTGTTTGGATTTATGCCATTTTGTTTTTGATTATATTCGTCGAAACAGGTTTAGTGGTCATGCCCTTTTTACCGGGTGATAGCTTACTTTTTGCAGCAGGTGCATTGGCGGCTTCAACAGGGGCAATGAATCCGTGGTTATTGGGTATTTTATTGTTTACTGCAGCGGTGCTCGGCGATACCGTGAATTATCATATTGGTCGCTATATTGGGCCACGTGTGTTTGAAATGAATTCGCGTTTCATCAATAAACAGCATTTGATCAATACGCAAAAGTTTTTCGAACGACACGGCGGTAAAACCATTATTTTTGCGCGATTTGTGCCTTTTGCTCGAACGTTTGCACCTTTCGTTGCGGGTGCAGGCAGTATGAATTATAAGTATTTCTTGAGCTATAACGTGATTGGCGCGTTTTGTTGGGTCGGCTCATTTATCGCCTTAGGTTACCTGTTCGGCAATCTACCGATCGTAAAAGATAATTTCACCCATTTAATTTTCGGCATTATTATTATCAGTATATTGCCAGGTGTCATTGGATATATTCGCCAAAAACTCAATCGTGAAGATTTATCTAAAGATAGTGAAACGTAATTTAACGATTTAAATCAAAAAATTAAAACGGCTTATGTTATCTCGCATAAGCCGTTTTTTATTACTGTTTTACAGCAGGACGGATGATGATTGGACAGCCTTTAAACTTTGCCGCTTGTGCAATCGCATCTTGTTGACCTAATAATTGCGCCAGTTCAGTGTTTTTGGTGTTCATGGATTGCCCCATATTGACCGAAATAGAAGGGCCAAAACCCCAACCGCCGCGACCCCAGCCACCACCAAGTCCGACACCCACACCTACACCTGTGCGTTTAGGCGTTTGCACGCCAGTATCCACGTAATGCTGAATACGGTTGTACTCAGATTGCAGTTGCTGGCAATTCAAGGCTTGGTATTGCGTTGGTGAAACGTACATCGGTTTCACCGTAGATGCACACGCGCCCAACAATAATGTTGCTGAGATAACCGATAATCGAGATAAATGTTTCATCATCCGTTGCTCTTATTTTTTAGCTTCAATCTCATCGAATAGCGTGACATAAGCTAAGGTCAACTTATGCTCAGCTGCCAAATAAATTAAAGGTAGATTCTTTTGATGTGATTCTTTCATCAACACCGACGGCGGCAACATGCTATCTAAAACAGGTAAACCTTCGTCTTTCAACTGCTGAACCACTTCACGCGGTAATTTGGCTTGAGACTGGAATTGATTCACGACAATCCCTTCAATCTCTAAGCGATCATTATGATCATCTTGGGTTTCGAGCACATTTTCAATCAAAGTTTGTAACGCACGTTTTGAAAAAACATCACAATCGAATGGAATCAGTACACGATCTGCTGAAATCAAAGCAGATAAAGTAAAGAAATTAAACGCAGGCGGCGTATCAATAAAAATACGGTCGTAACGCGCACTTAATGATTGAATCGAATCGCGTAATTTATAGATTTTATGTTTGCTTTCTAAAGCATGTTCCAAAGCCCCTAAACTTGGGCTGGCAGGAATCACATCCAAATTTTCAAAAGAGGTGCGATGTACGTAGCTGTCCAAACCTTTACCACGTGGGGTTTTGAGGATTGACCCAATTGCGTTACCAATTAAGCTTTTTTGTTGTGTGGTACCTAAAATATCATCAAAGAAATTTTCAATATTGGGTTCTAACGCAGCTTTATCGGCTGAATATGTAGCATCTTCACCCAAAAGGTATTGGCTCGAATTGGCTTGTGGATCAAGGTCAATGACCAAAGTTCTTAAGCCTTTTTTCGCACTAATCGCCGCTAAATTGACGGTAATGCTTGATTTACCCACACCACCTTTTTGGTTAAATACCACACGCGTTAACATGATTTCCCTCTACAAGATTTTTGTAAACTGCTCGCAGTTTAACCTAGAGCCCTAACAATTACTAAAACAATGTCCAACAATTACGCAAAAACAGGTTTGCTGATCACCAGAACCAAAATCCCCAATAAAGCGACACCGCCGATGACCACGCCTGCACGGCGTTGCGCAAGTAAAATTTGCGGATCTTTTTTATAGGCTTTAATTAAAGACGACCACAGCACTAAAAATAAAATGACTTTGGCATAAAACCACGGCTGAACTTCAAATTTGTTCATGACCAACAAGGCGATGCCAGTCACAATCATCAAAGTCAGTGCTAAATGCTGCAACCCCACCAAAGCAGAACGTGCTTTCGGATTGGGCTGTTGATCTTGTACGCCAATAAATAAAGTCGCTGCACGTAAAATAAACACTAAAATCAATGCGCTGACAGCCGACATGTGAATAATTTTAATCAGTAGATGTAAATCCATTATTGATCCTTTTGCTTCGGTGCATGGGCACAATCTGGACTCGCAGGTGCTTGACCCTGCCATTCGCTTGGCACATAGGCATGAATCGCCAAGGCGTGAATACGTTCAGGACTCATTAACTCGGTGGTCAACGCATAGATTTTTTGATGGCGTTGCACTAAGCGTAAGCCCTCAAAAGCATCGCTCACCACAATCACTTTAAAATGTGATTCTTTGCCAGGAAAATAGCCGCCATGACCTGACGATTCGTTGATCACATCCAAATGGCTAGGATTAAGCGTTTGTAAACGCTCTATCAATTGTTGTTCTAAATTCATCGTTCGCTCTTTACGGTCAGATCGAGAATTTTATTATACATGACTGTTTAAGCTAAATTTGTTGGCATTTCACTGTATGCAGTAAACGATTATTTTTAATTAAATGCATGGCTGATGTTTATTTTTAAGCATTTTAGTACTCAAAATGCTTTAATTTTATGCAATTAAACTAATTTTTCACATAAAGTGATTGACCGTTTTTTTGCTTAATGTATTATAAGCGGCATGCGGGAATAGCTCAGTTGGTAGAGCATAACCTTGCCAAGGTTGGGGTCGGGAGTTCGAGTCTCCTTTCCCGCTCCAGATTAAGAAAAAACCTTCATCATCATGATGGAGGTTTTTTTTGGCTTTAATTCAACGTTTCATCATCTTCTTCATCGTCATAGATATAGCTCATACAGCCCCAACCATCGTATTCACCGTTAAACTCTTGCGCGATGTGTGTCATCCATTCTTCCAAATCGGCAATATCTTCGTATTCAAGCATCATATTGACGTGAATATTCAGCACCCACATATCTGAACCATCAGAATGCTCTTCTTCTTGATAGAGTGAAATTTTTTGTTCCTGATGCAATAAACTGAGCGCACATTTTTCAGCTTGTTCTTGTTTTTCAAAGATAATTGAAAATTCGACTTCGTGCGGTTCGCTTAAGTCATTGCCATCTTCAACCATTTGCCACAGCACATTGCCGTTGTCATTTTCTGGAAATAGTTCTAAATCACGGGTCATATCCATATCCTTTGTTGTTGGTGAAGTCATGATTTTGCTGTAATTTGGCTATAGATTAACCTATTTTTATGTCAGTTTTTAGACCTTTGCTCAGGTTCAGCGTGATTTTCCTGTAACACAATTTTTAGAGTGGACGATGTGAATACACCCCTCAAAATGGAACGTCAGATTTCAGATCAATTGCTTGATGAGTCAGAGGATGCACAAAGGATAAAGAGGTGGCATGTAGTGCCATACGTGGCAACTCAAAACGCGCAGGTTCAGGGTGATAGAGTTTATCACCCATGATCGGATGACCAATATGCATCATGTGTACCCGTAGTTGATGCGAACGCCCTGTGATCGGCTCTAGTCGCACCCGACTTTGATCGCTTGCCGCATCATAACTCAGTAATTGGAAGCGGGTTTGTGCAGGTTTACCCAGTTCAAAATGTACCATTTGCCGTGGACGATTTTCCCAATCGGTGATCAATGGAACATCGACACTACCCTCTGGCTGAATTTGTCCTTGTAGCACGGCGATATAGTATTTTATGACTTTACGGGCTTGAAACATTTTACTGACGGCGACTTCTGCGTTGCGGTGCTTCGCAAACATCAGCAAACCCGAAGTTGCCATATCTAGGCGATGAGTCACTTTTGCCGATGGATGTTGTGCTAAAACCCGTAAATAAGCACTGTCTTGATGTTCAGGCAAACGCCCCATCACCGACAACAGTCCTGCGGGCTTATCTATCACGATCAAATCATCATCTTCATAAATGACATGCAAAGGATGCTGTGGCGGTTGATAGATAAAATCATTATTCAGGGGCATAGACGGTCAAACGGTTGAATCAAGCCTAATAATTATAGCGTTTTAAACGGTGAAAAGATGGCAGTGATACTGGATGATTTCAGGGTGTCTAGGGAAAACCATTTAGTTAACTTCAATAGCGTTGACTTGGTAAGTCTTAAGCTTGCCTATAAACTTTTGATTTATAGTATATGAAGCCGAATCGCGACCTTTTGGGTCAATACAGATCTGTTGGATAAACATTGGTGCATGTAAACTTTTCGATTCCCTTGCGGAACGTTCGTTGTTCCACACCTTAGAACAAAGTTTAGGCAAATCCGTGTGGGATTGTTTTCCTAAAAACTGGAATATTGATTGATGAATGGAATATCTTTGCACTTTTAAGTTAATTGGTAGAATTATTTACTTTCAATAGAAATGATTATCAATTTATATTCTTTGTTTTATAGATTTAATGGCGTATTTTTCCAATAAAAAACTGGATTTAAGCCCAAATCACCATAATCGCTGCCACGATCACCAACCACAAGCCAAGATGATCGGTTTTCGCTAGTTTTTCTTTAAAGAAAAACGCCGAGATGAGTAAGCTAAATAGAATTTCCACCTGACCTAAGGTTTTAACAATTGCGACCGTTTGCATACTCATGGCACTAAACCAACCCACTGATGCGAGGAAACTACAGACACTGACTTTAAAAGTCAGCCCAAGTCGTTGCCACAGATGGTACAAGGTCGGACGGCGGAAAATGCCTAAATACAGCACCAACACAATGCACTGAAAACTAATCAGGCTGCATAAAACCCACCCTGCACGATGTAAAAAAGGCAACATGGTCAGCTCTAAACTAGCTTCCCGAACCAGTAATGAAGTAATCGCAAAACATAAACCACTACCCAAGCCGATCATCAAGGTGTTGAATGAAATTTCGCGATAGTGCCGACCTGTACTCAGCAGAAAAACGGCTACCCCACCAATCACAACCCCAACCCAGCCCCAAACAGTTAAATGTTCTTGTAAAAATAGTACGCCGACCAATGCCGCCAAAATCGCTTCGCTTTTAGCGAGTCCAACCCCAATAGCATAATTTTTCTGTTGAAATAATTTGACCATTAACGCGGTCGCATAAATTTGGCTGATGCCTGCTATCACCACATAAAACCAAAATTTATGGGAGAAATGCACTTGGGTTGTGACTGGTTGATGTAGATAAAGAAATGTCAAATAACCAAAAGCAAAAATTGGGGAAAATAAAAACCTTGCTAAGGTCGTACCGTAGACATCAACAGTCGTGCTGAGTTGTTTTTGAAATGCGTTGCGCCAAGCCTGCATGAATGCAGCCATGAGGGTAAATAGAATCCATATAATGGTCATAGGCTTGAGCGCAAATAAATATGAGGCTAATTTACGCTGTTATGCGAACTATTTCGATAGCGATGGATAGTTAAAAACTTAAATCATCAAAATCTTGAATTTTCGATA
>JAVXBC010000152.1:0-6214 GCA_036660195.1 Acinetobacter sp. | reverse complement strand
GGTTGGTGCAATTGCCATCACATTTGAGTTACGCATACCATCTTTTTGAACTTTGGCACGCAAAGTATCCCAGTCCAAACGTTGTGTGCGATCCACTTCAAACATACGTTCTGGGCGAGTTTTGGCAACCAACTCTAAAGAGTCGAGTGGCAAAATCCCTTGATCCCACAATGAACCTTTGAAGGTTTCATAAGCACCACGTTCTAGCGCAAGGTCACTTGATGTTTGAATCGCGTAGTAACTAATGACTTCCATGGATTCATCGGCAAAATCAACTGCTGCATCTGAACCATAAGCAATGCCCATTTCATAGAGTGCATCTTGGAAACCCATGATACCCATACCGACTGGACGGTGTTTTAAATTCGAGTTTTTCGCTTGTGGAACAGCATAGTAGTTAATGTCGATCACGTTATCGAGCATACGTACCGCTGTTTTAATGGTGCGAGCCAATTTTTCACGGTCAAGGACGCCGCCTTTCACGTGTTCAACTAGGTTAATCGAACCTAAGTTACACACGGCAATTTCATCGGCATTGGTATTGAGGGTAATTTCAGTACACAAGTTTGATGAATGCACCACACCCACATGTTGTTGTGGTGAGCGTAAGTTACACACGTCTTTGAACGTAATCCACGGATGACCTGTTTCAAACAACATTGAAAGCATTTTGCGCCATAAATCTTTGGCACGTACTTTCTTGTGTAGCATGTTGCTTTGTTTCGCAATTGTTTCGTAATGCGCATAACGTTCAGAGAATTCAGCGCCAATTAAATCATGCAAGTCTGGTACTTCAGACGGGGTGAACAGTGTCCATTCGCCATCTTCAAACACACGTTGCATGAATAAATCTGGCACCCAGTTCGCCGTGTTCATGTCATGGGTGCGACGACGGTCATCGCCTGTGTTTTTACGCAACTCTAGGAATTCTTCAATATCCAAGTGCCACGTTTCAAGGTAAGCACACACCGCACCTTTACGCTTACCACCTTGGTTTACCGCAACAGCCGTATCATTGGCAACTTTAAGGAACGGTACAACACCTTGTGATTTACCATTGGTGCCTTTGATATACGAGTTCAACGCACGAACAGGTGTCCAGTCATTGCCTAAGCCGCCTGCCCATTTAGACAGCATCGCGTTATCACGCATTGCCCCATAAATGTCATACAGGTCATCGCCAATCGTGGTTAAGTAGCAGCTTGATAACTGTGGACGTAATGTCCCAGAGTTAAACAGGGTCGGCGTAGAAGCCATATAGTCGAAGCTTGACAATAAGTTATAGAACTCAATTGCACGCGCTTCTTTATCTTGCTCATGCAGTGCCAAGCCCATTGACACACGCATAAAGAATAATTGTGGCAACTCAAAACGCACATCATTTGAATGAATGAAATAACGGTCGAATAAAGTCTGCAAACCTAAATAGGTAAATTGGTTTGAACGTTCTGGCTGAATTGCTGCGGCTAATTTCGCGAGGTCAAAATTCAACAAGTCCGCAGAAAGAAGATCAAGCTCAATCCCTTTTTTAAGGAAGGTTTCTAAAGCATCATTTTCTAAAGTATCGGTTGGTAAACCTAAGAATGCTAAGCCAGTAGTAACCAATTCGTTACGCAATAAGCGCGCAGTCACATAGGTGTAGTTCGGTTCTTGCTCAATACGGGTACGGGTTGCCATCATAATGGTGGTGGCAACATCGCTTTCTTTCACGCCGTTATATAAGTTCTTAACGGTTTCATCGACAATTGCCTGAACATCAATGCCTTCTAAACCTTGACTTGCAGTTTCAATTTCGGTGGTCAGTGCATCTAAGTCCAACGGTTGAAGTTGACCTTTTGCATCAGTAATTTGCAAAGTTGGATGATGATTTGCACCTGCTTGATGACGCGCGGTTGCACGCTGATCACGATAAATCACGTAAGCACGCGCCACTTTTTGCTCGCCAGTACGCATCAAAGACAATTCAACTTGGTCTTGAATTTCTTCAATATGAATCGTACCACCTGAGGGTAAACGGCGATTAAAGGTGTTGAGTACCATCTCAGTCAATTGAGTGATACGGTCGTGGATACGACTAGAATCTGCGCCTTGCTGGCCTTCAACAGCTAAAAACGCTTTTCCGATGGCGACCGAAATTTTTTCAGCATTAAACGACGCGATTTCCCCAGTGCGCTTAATGACCTGAATTTGACCAGGAGTTGAGGTGATGATGCCCATGTCAGCATAGCTCCATTATCATCTATATTTTTATGTATAAACCGTTTGAATCGAGCAAAAAACATGCCACGATGTTTGAGGGATAAACACAATACTTAGTGGTTATAGTTTGGTTTCAACACAAGATACGGTATTTTTAACAGCAGATCAATCCTTGACTTTTTAGTAAAGTTTTTTTCATCTTTTAACTGCTGTATTCACAATCACATAGCATAACAAAGCCCTGAAAAAAGCCGTAGAGATAACTCTGTGGATAAGTCAAAAACAAACACTTAAAATCATGCAGGGCAGGTTTGAAATAAATTGTTAAACTTTGGCACAAAATTTATACCCAACATTCATTATGTCTAAAAAAGATCTTGCTTTATGAAAAAGACATTAAAATTCATATCTTTAATAAAAATATAACAAAAATGGGCAGCCGTGTATCAGTTTGGTGAACAGGGTCTTGTTTACAATGTAAACGTGTGTATATTGCAATTCATGAACCAATGTATCTGTCAGATTTTAAAGATAGATTCACTTAAATTGCAGAGGCAAGACCATGAGCCAAGACGATAAATTACCAAAGATTTTGATTGTTGAAGATGATGAGCGCTTAGCGCGTTTAACCCAAGAATATTTAATCCGTAATGGATTGGAAGTTGGGGTGGAAACAGATGGTAATCGTGCCATTCGTCGCATTATTAGTGAACAACCCGATATGGTTGTACTGGATGTGATGTTACCAGGGGCGGATGGTTTGACCGTTTGTCGAGAAGTTCGTCCACATTATCATCAACCGATTTTAATGTTAACGGCTCGTACTGAAGATATGGATCAGGTGCTTGGTTTAGAAATGGGTGCAGACGATTATGTCGCAAAACCAGTTCAGCCACGTGTATTACTGGCGCGTATCCGCGCTTTATTACGCCGCACCGACAAAACCGTTGAAGATGAAGTTGCACAACGCATCGAATTTGATGATTTGGTAATCGATAATGGTGGTCGCTCAGTGACTTTAGATGGTGAATTAGTTGACTTCACTAGTGCTGAATACGATTTATTGTGGTTATTAGCGTCAAATGCAGGGCGCATTTTATCTCGTGAAGATATTTTTGAACGCTTACGTGGTATTGAATACGACGGTCAAGACCGTTCGATTGATGTGCGTATTTCGCGTATCCGCCCAAAAATTGGCGATGATCCTGAAAATCCAAAACGTATTAAAACAGTTCGAAGTAAAGGCTATTTATTTGTGAAAGAAACCAACGGGATGTAATAGAGCGCTTGCAAAATAATTGATAACGCCTTTTATCACCTTGAATAAAAAGGCAGATAAAGGTGTTTTGCAAGGCGTCTCATTTTCTCTTGCTTTAAATTAGCTTGGAATGCTTTTCCTTATGGTGAGTCGAGTACTAAAAAACAGCAT
The DNA here is from genome assembly GCA_036660195.1 of Acinetobacter sp. GTDB lineage: Bacteria > Pseudomonadota > Gammaproteobacteria > Pseudomonadales > Moraxellaceae > Acinetobacter. The sequence goes on along the minus strand of JAVXBC010000152.1, from coordinate 2,586 downwards.
ATTCTTGCGCATTTATGCGGGATTGATTGTTTGGGTGGTTGTGGTTGCATCGTTTTGTTATCTACTGGTGCAAATCATTAATTACCAACGTGCGCAAGAATATCGTGAATCTCTCACCGATGGGATTTCCTATGTCATTAGTGAGGGGGTGGCTCGTCAACCTCATAAGCAACAAAAACTCGATTGGATTTCCGACGCATCCGATTTGCTCGAATTGCCAATTTTTTATGTCGATGCAAACCGTGTTGAATTGTCTCGCACAGAAAAGAAACGTATTGCTGAACAAAAGTCGGTGGTTCGTTACGATGCCAATAAAGGCATTGGTTATATGATTATTGGCTTGCGAGGTGATGCTGAGCATTTCCTTTATATTAAGGTTGATAAAATTGGCGAACGCCAAATGAAAGCCTTACCGATTTTTGTTTTGGATTATTTGATTTTTTATCCAGGTCAAGAGCGCGAATACTTAGAAAAAATTAAAAAGCATTTTTATTATCCAATTGAAATTTCAGACATCAAAGACATTAACTTAGATTCAGAACAAATTGGCCGTTTGCGTCAAGATCAAAGTGTACTGTTGTATCGTGACAGTGCCTCTATTCGCGGCACAACCATCTCCATCGTTTCACCAATGCCAAATCATCCAGCACAAGTCTTGGTGCTCGGACCCGTTCCGATGTTCAATTGGATGCCATTCCAGTTGTCTGCGGGAATTACTTTATTTAGCTTATTTTTGCTGAGTTTAGGTGTTTATGGGTTGATCTTACCTTTAGAGCGAAAAATCCGTCAGGTGCGTTATGCATTAAATAAAATGAAGTCAGGGGATTTGTCATTGCGCGTACCGATTGAGGGTACAGATGAAATGGCAAACTTGGCGGCAAGTTATAACAACATGTCAGATCATATTCAGCGCTTGATTGAAGCACAGCGAGAGTTGATGCGTGCCGTATCGCATGAGTTAAGAACGCCTGTGGCGCGAATTCGTTTTGGTATGGAAATGCTGGCAGAAGAAGATGATTACAATTATCGAATTCAGCAAGTCGACATGATTGATAAAGATATTGAAGCCCTAAATACGCTGATTGATGAGATCATGACCTATGCCAAATTGGAGCAGGGTACGCCATCCTTAGACTTTGAAGAAATCGTATTGGTTGATGTACTTGATCAAGTGGTGGTAGAAACTGAAGCGTTAAAAACGCAAAAACAAATTGAATTGCTCGCGCCTTCGGCTATTTTCAAAGTCGATGCAGAGCGCCGCTACTTACACCGTGTAGTGCAGAATCTTGTCGGTAATGCGGTGCGTTATTGTGATCAGAAAGTGCGAATCAGTAGCGGTGTGGGAAGAGATGGTCAAGCCTTTGTTTGTGTCGAAGATGATGGCCCCGGTATTCCAGAACAAGATCGCGCACGAGTTTTTGAAGCTTTTGCCCGTTTAGATGATAGTCGTACCCGTGCTTCGGGTGGTTATGGTTTAGGCTTGTCGATTGTCAGTCGGATTGCCTATTGGTTTGGTGGGACAATTAAGGTTGATCAAAGTCCACATTTGGGCGGTGCGAGATTTATCATGTCATGGCCTGCAAAACGACATAGCAAGCACGCGGCTAAACAATAAAGGTTAGGTCTAGTCATTACTATTATTTGTAAAGTTTAATTTATTCTATCTGTGATAAAGCCAAAGCAGGGTGTGCTTTGGCTTTATTCAATTTCATCATTTTATTTTAGTGTTCAAGCGTCGGATCGGGTTCAATCAGTAATTGTCCTGCTTTCAAACGACTCAATGAATCTGAATTGAAGTCGATCAATAAGGCATTATTCTTTACATCAATTTTGTAGCTCTTGATTAGAGGTTGGTCGCCATTTAAGGTTTCTACTTTATAACTGTCAGCAATGTTGAGAATGCTCTCTAAATTGGTGGTGGTCGCGGCAAAATCTTCTCTAAAAACTTCGTAGATATCTCTTAAATCAAAGATCGCATTATTCGCTTCGGCATGCTTGTGTACATAGCTTTCGATGTGGCGCATAAGTAATTGTGAGAAAAAGAAATAATCGGAGTCATGTCGATATTCTAGTTGCATATTTGTCCCCTTGTTTTAAGGTGTTTTATCTCAGTAGATATAATTATTAGAATATTCAGCTTGATGAAAGTATGTGGCTGAATTGCAACAGAAGATATAAGTAGCGTAACTAAGATTTGTGCTTGTCGTCATCCCCGATTTTGAATTCTTACGATAATGATCAAGCTTGTGGTTAAATTAGCTTCAGAAAATTAAAGTTATTTAATAAAAATATTGCAACTTTTTGGGACAAGTGCGGATGAGATGGTGCATTTTTTTCATATGGTGAGATTTTTTTGTGCGATTGTTGAAAGAAAAAAATGATTAATGGTTTTAAAATGATTAGTAAATTCGATTTTCAGTGTTAAATTGGTCGTTATCTGAGGGATAACGCTAAATTTATGAACAAAATCATTCAAAAGACTCAGTGGCTTCAACTAGCATGAGAAATTAGAAATCAGGTACAATTGGCGGAATTAATTTTGTGTTTGGTGTATTTGAAGGCCAATACATACATTCTTTGTTAAAA
>JAVXBC010000151.1:0-6328 GCA_036660195.1 Acinetobacter sp. | reverse complement strand
GCGCTCTATCCGTTTTTTTATGGTGCTTATCTGCTTTGTATTGGTTCTGTAAAAATAAGATTTAATATAGAGTAAGGAAATTTAGATAAAATTAGGTGTAAAGCGATGGAGAACAGTCGAGGATTCACCTTAATAGAATTGATGGTGACGATTGCGGTGTTGGCAGTTATTACGATGATGGCAGCTCCATCATTCCGTACCATGCAAATCAATCAAAAACTTAAGTTATCTGTGATGGAAATGAAAACAGCAATCCAGCAGGGCCGTAGTCGGTCAATTCTGACACGTAGCCCTACCGTGATCTGTCCTAGTACAGTGGCACAGGCGACTTGTGGAGCAAATATTACAAATTACAGTAGTTTATCTGATACACAAAAAGCGGATAGTGTACTACTTCCTGAAATTGATGGTCTCGTTTCTATAAAATCAGGAAGCGATAACAATTTCTTGTTTAATCCGCAGGGGATTACTGCAAATAAAACCATTACTTTATGTGGTAGTAATAAATCATTTGCCATTAATGTAGATGGGCCAGGTGTTATTACGGTCACAGAGGGAGGGGCGTGTTAATGAAAAAAATGATATATAACGCTCAAAAAGGTGTAGGGATGATGGAAGTGTTGGTTGCAATGGTTATTTTATCGGTTGCAATTTTAGGTTTTGTTGCGTTACAGGTAAGAGCGACCGCAGCGACAGATGAAGCCTTAAATCGTTCTGATGCTTTGGTCATTTTAAATGGTTTGGCAGAAAAAATTCGCATCAATACGACAGGAAATTATAAAGCAGCGGTTCCAGAAGCTGTACCGGCATGTGTTGCAGCAAGAAATTGTAATAGTGATAATCAGGCTTTAGCTGATTTATATGCCCAAAAACAATTTGCAGATACCAAGGGTATGAGTTTTGGAGTCGCAGATTGTGTCAATACCTCTAGTGCCCAACCCCGACTTTGTTTGATTGCTGCATGGGATTCAACCACGGCGACCATTGGCACAAGCACCGTTGCTGATCGTTGTTTAAATAGTACGGATGGTAAATATGCACCCGATTCACATTGTTTGGTGCTGGAGGCATATTGATGAATAAATTTCAACAGGCTGGCTTTACCCTCATTGAGTTAATGATTTCTCTAACATTAGGTTTAATTTTAGTTGCTGTAGCAATTCAACTATTGATTAGTGGTCAGGTGAATTATCGAATTCAAACAGCAGCGTCTTCTGTGCAGGACAGTGGAGTTTTTGGTTTGAATGCGGTGACGAAAAATATTCGTTTAGCAAACCATGGTAATGTAGGTGCAATGAATGATGAATCCTTATATGGGGGAATTGTTCTTTCAGCGCAGACAACAACAGGTGTAATTAGTGCAACACCTGACGGTAATTTAAATAACCTTAAAAAAGCAGATGGGTCTACCAGCGTTGCTGGTAATAACTACATTTCTAAAAATGCTAATAATGATAGTGCAGTCAGTAGTTACCCGAAAAGTGATCAACTGGTGATTATTTATCAGGCACCTGAAAATATGGTGACCTGTACAGGGCGCAATGTAAAAGGTGCGGTGCGTAATTTAACAACATTAACCCGCGGTTGGTATGTGGTCGAACGCTACTATATTAGAAAAAGAAATGATAGTAATGAAGCAGATTTATATTGTTCCGATGCTTTATTTACTGCACGAGGTGAATCAGTTAACCAGACTCATACTGTAGGCTCGAATACCACAACGATTGCAGCCACAGAGACGCTTAATGCGGATTATGGTTCGGGGGGGGGGGTGATTGCGCAGAACGTAGAATATATGCGTGTCCAACTCATTGTACGAAACAGTGATAATACTATTGCAACCATGGAAATAAATAATTATTTGGCCTTAACTGTTGATAATGATAATACTACTGCGACCCCAGCCCATCGCCCAGCCATTACAGGGGTTAATATTGGATTGCTCACACGCTCTAGCGGAACTGTATCCAATGGTACAGTAGGGACTTATCAAGTTTTGGATCAATCATTGACTGCCCCTACGGACAAATATATGCGCCATGTCTATACCACAACGATTGCACTGCGTAATGGTGGTTTGGGAGATACAATCGAATGAAAAAATATCTTTATCAACAAGGCTCTATCCTTATTGTAGTACTGATTTTATTGGTATTGATTAGTATTGGTGGGATTTATGCGATTCGCTACAGTATTTTTAATTTAAAAATGGCGACTAATGCGCAAGTACAAACTTTACTGATGCAAACTTCTGATGTTGCTTTGGCGCGACTGGAAAAAAACTTTAATGACAATGAAGCAACTAACTTGGGTAGTACGCCAGTTGGTCAGGTTCTATTGGATGGTAATCAGGGTTTGGAGCTCCAGTTTTGTTTTAAACCAACTGAGGTAGATTCGAATAATAGTTTAAAAAATAACTTGTTTTTTGATTTGCGTGATTTTCGTATTATTCAGCGTAATTCAGCAACCACACCAAATGCAAAAAGTACAGTAGAATCAGGTGGTTACGATACGATATGTAACCCTGCTACTATGTTTTCTATTAGTCGCAAGGCACTGGTCACACAAGTCTCTGTAGTCAGTCCTGATGACCCAGCGGTTGAAATGGGGCGTTTTGATCTGGCTGCAAAAGGCAACGATCTAAAGGATGCAACCAATATTGAAACCAAGCGTGTGCGAGTCACAGTGACTTCATTTGCTCCAGCACTTGCTTCTGCTTCGGTGGATGATATGAATACCTGTTTAAAGGAACGCATGATGGATGATTCACTGCTTAAAAATAGGGCGGATAGTAGTGCTTCACCTGCACAGATTAAAGTTGAAACTTTACATGAATGTCTCAACCAATTGGGTGTTCCTTTAAATACACAAACAGCAGAATATGTAGTGCGTTTGTCTGACAGTAAGAGCAATAGCTAGAGAAATGGGAGAATAACGATGAAATTAAAACCTCTTGTAATAATGATGGCGATGCTTCCTGTTGGGCTATTGCCGACCAGTACGGCAATTTTTGCTAGTGATTTAACTCTTTATAAGGGAAATACCACAGGGAAAACTTCAATTTTACTTATGCTGGATACTTCGGGAAGTATGGGGATTAGCTCGTTAGTTATGCCTAAAACCAACACATATGGTAGTCCAGGAGATGTGGATGTTGCTCTATGTGATAGGGTTGATGTACCTGAATTTTATAGTAATGGAACAAGTACCGCAAACTTTAAAGAGTGGGCATACAATTTAAAAGACCCGACTACGAAGAAAACTGCGATTAAAAGAACTATTACTATTGGTACTACATCGATAACTTATTATGTTCGTGGATGTACTAGTAGTGGGGTAACACAATATGACCGTTTATCTCGGCTAAAGGATGCTATTTTACCTTTGTTGGCAGAAGACCCAAGTACAGGTTTGTCGAATAGTATCATAATGGGGCTTGGGCAATTTTCATCTAAAACAGATTTAACAATTGGTAATGTGACAACTCGGTTGGTTGATGGGCACTCAGGTCGTATTGTTGTTCCAAATGCTGCTTTATCTAATGCACAACGTATAAAAATCGCACAAGCATTAGCTTCTGTAAAATCTATTGATGCTGTATCTGATGAAGATGGTACAGCGAATAGTAATTTAAAGCTTTCCAGTAAAACCTATCCTAATATTATTAAAGCCGCAAGTGGTACACCAACAGCTCATGCTTATGCCGAAGCTGCTGCCTATATGATGGGGACAAATACAGGTGGTGCTGCAACAACATCGACAACAATGAATTATATTTACGATGGTTATATGTTGAAGCAAAAAGGCTCAGAACAAGTCTATTTGCTTTGTGCTACATCTGGTGGAGGAACTACAAGTACTTTGGGAGCAACGGTTAAGCAATGCCCTAGTGACTGGCCTGAATGGGATAATACTAATAAGACAGTTACAGGTACTCAAGTATTAAAGCCTTATAATGGTTCATGTACTCAAGAGAGCGGTGCGAATGCTGGATGGTGCAAAGTTTCTTATAATGGCTTTAAAACTGCTGTTGGCGGTGGGATGGTATCATTATGGGATGCTTACAAGAAATTACCCGTCGGTTGGCGGTTTGATGGATGGGTAAAAGTACCTAGTGAACCATTAGATATTGAGCCAGTGGTAGGAACGGTATGGGGCTATCCTGATAGTATTAACGGCTTGGTGTCCTATCGTACTAACCCTTTTTCATTAAATGGTGTGGATGATAACCTTGTTGGCGGTTTTGCATATTCGACTGCAGATTCTAAAAGTGGTGCTAATTACATAGCGGGTGGTTCTACAAATACTTGTGATGGTAATGGGATTTATTTCTTAACTGATGGTGCGCCAAACTCAACCAAAGATACGATGGCACGTACCATTATGAATCTATCATTGAGTAATAGTGCGAGTTATAAGTTTAATGCCAAACCAACTGGTACAGGTGTGCTGGTTTCTCCAGCATTGACATCTGATTTATTTGCAGGCGAAACTGGTGGCTGGGAATATATCGGTGAATATGCCAAAAAAATACGCAATCGTACAACAACATCGAATACCCAGAAAAACCCCAAAGATATGAATATTAAAACTGCCGTAGTTGGGTTTGGAGCATCATTTGCTGGTTTAGCTAAAAATGCAGATGGGACTTATAATTGTAGTAGTGCACCAAATGATGATGCCCGAAATGCCTGTCTGTGGGGAGGTAAAGACTATGGGGATGGTGGTTTCTATTATGCTGAAAATGCAGATGACATTAAAAGCAGTATTATTAACTTTGTAAATAATGTCAAAGTAAGGTTCTCTCCTTCTAGCCTAGGTTCTATTTCTGTCCCTCGTGATCCACTGGATCAAACGCAGATGATGTCTACAGGCTTCTTCCCAATGATTTTGCCACAAGAAGTAACTGATGTAATGACATGGGCAGGTAACCTGAAAAAATATAAAGTCTTAGGCGGAACATTAAAAGATAGTAGTAATAATGCGATTTATACGACAACCAATAATCAGCAGACAATTAATAGTAGTGCTAAAGACCTATGGTCAATTGCTGGTGCTAATGTTGATCATTCGCTAGTCAATAGCGGTGGGGCTTGGAATAAAGTTCCCGTACCGTCTAGCCTGAATATAACAGATGAACCGAGTAAGTCAGATAGTGTTCGTAATGTGTTTACTATGGATGGTACTGTATTCAAACGAATCACTAAAGAGAATTTAGCAACCGATTACTCAGGTACAGCGCCAGCCGCATTATCGAATACGACCAATGTAACTGTGGCACAACGCTATAATTTACTCAATTATCTCGGTTATATGGTAACTGCGGCATCGACACTCACAGCCACAGAAGTGAATACACTTGCTGTCGCACCTGCTAGCCCTTACCGTTATTTGGGAGGCGTGGTACATTCAACTCCACTGGTGGTCACTGCTTCAGCAACGTTGAATGCAAGTGGTAATGCAATTGGTAGCCGTAAAGAATATGTAGTCTATGGCTCAATGGAGGGTGGGTTGCATGTGGTAGATGCCAGCAACGGTGAGGAACAGTCTGTGTTTGTACCAAAAGAGGTGTTAGACAATCAGAGTGGTAAGACACTAGCAAATAGCGATTTTACAACCACAGGCACAATGTCTTATGGGGTGGATGCGCCGTGGGCAGCAGATAACACGTTTAAGGTAAAAACCACAACTTCTGGCACAACCTCAACCACAAGATATGAAGCTGCCAAGATGAATATTTATGGTGGTTTGCGTATGGGTGGAACAGGCTTGTATGGTTTGAATATTAAAACGCCAACCAGCCCATCCTTATTGTTCCAGATTACCCCAAGTACAACAGGTTTTTCTCGCATGGGGCAAATTTGGTCTAAACCAACCCTTGCGGATATTCGTGTAAAAGGGGTGCGTAAACGCGTGTTGATCTTTGGTGGTGGTTATGATAAGGCGGTTTATGAACGGGATCAGGCAAGCTTTACTGAACCAACAACGGCTACATTGGGCAATGCAATTTATGTTGTCGATGCAAATGATGGCACCTTGTTATGGATGGCAAGCTCTGATACCACTGGAGTAGATAGCCATAAAGAGATTACATCAGCAGAAATGTTGTACAGCGTGACAGGTCAGCCAGTGGTGCGTGATTATGATGCCGATGGTTTGGCCGATATGATCTATTTCGGTGATCTTGGCGGGCAAATGTTCCGTGTGGATTTAAATAATGCAGCACAGACTTCAACCACCGCAAATGTCAATGTTGGGGTGCGTGTAAAACGTATTGCAAATCTAAGAGAAACTGGGTTTGTGCCTAGATTTTATGAGCGTTTAACCA
>JAVXBC010000150.1:0-6405 GCA_036660195.1 Acinetobacter sp. | reverse complement strand
TCATGCCTTTTTTGCGTAATGAACTTACTTGCGTTGCCGCCAATGCAGGGAAAGCATTAGCAAACTTTGCCAATACGCCACGCAAACGTGGCAGGACAATTTCTAAAGGTCGTTTCACCAAAGCCTCATCAATAATTGCATCTACCACTTCCTCGACAGTCAAGGCTCGGCTACCTGAAAAAGTTAGTGCCGCTTGGGCTTTACCTTTTTGCTGATCGAGCATTGGCGTTTGCACGGCATCAGGGCAAATTGCGGTCACGGCAATACCATATTCAGCTAGCTCCATTCCCGCTGAAATGGAATAGCTGCGTACAGCAAATTTACTAGCACTATAAAGTGACAAACCTGGAACAGGTGAGAGAGCGGCCAAAGATGCGATATTAATGATATGACCGCTGGACTGTGCTTTCATCGTCGGTAATACTGCCTGAGTACCTAAAATAGTGCCTTTGACATTAATATCAAAGTGTAAATCGACTTCAGCAGCACTACTGTCAACCACCCAGTTTTCTTTCAATACGCCAGCAACATTACAGAGCACATCTATTTTTTGCCATTTTTGTATAACTTGATCAACGATCGCATTCCAGTTGTCGAGTAGACGAACATCGAGTTTTTGTAACAGCAGTTGATCTGCATTCGATGACGCATAAAGTTCTTCTAAACGCTGAAAATTAATATCGCAAGCACAGACTTTTTTGCCTTGTTTTAATAGGCGTTGTGTCAGCGAGAGACCAATACCCGATGCAGCGCCAGTCACAATAAAAACTTTGCTCATTATTTTTTCCCTGCAACGGGTAATGTTAAACGACCGAACTCTAATTCGCCCATGCGAACTGTAGGCGCTGTGCCGGGGAACAAGCTAAAACCATCCGATTCAGAAGAAAGTGCCATATTGAAAAAGCGTTCATCTTTAGGCCAGCGTCCAGCCACTTCTTTCTCTTGAATCATGGATAAATATTGGTCATTACCAAACTCAAGCGTATTACCATTGATGATCACTTCAGCTTGCGTGCGTTTGGCATAAGCAGCCAAACCTGGGATTTTGGAATGGATTGGTGCATAAGAATCCATACTTACCCCATTTTCTGAAGTCACCAATAACCCCTGATCAGTATGTGCCACAATTGAATGATTGCCTTCGGTATGCCCTTTGGTGCGCATCAATGCAACTGAACCATCGCCTAAAAAAACGCTGTCATCTAAAAGTTCAACACGACTTTCATCAATGCCATTGATTCCATTTGGACAATACCATTGATTTTGCCATGGCAACAAAGACAAAGAACTTTCCCATTCTTCACGCATCACCAATAATTTTGCATTTGGAAAAATTGCAGCCTGACCTTGACCACCAAGCCAGCGAGTGACATTTTGAGTATGTAAATGATCGTAGGTAATATAATCAATATCTTCAGGTTTTAAGCCAAGTTTTGCCAATACACCTAAAACGGTATTGGGAAATTTAAAAATTATTTTTTCCATTGGTTTGGAAAGAACACCAGCGCTTGCATCGAGTTGTGCAAAAAATGGCGTTTCACGTTGATTTTCCCAATCTGAGGGGCTGACCAATAAAGTTTTGATACCGTCATCACTATTAAATTGAATGACAAACAATTTATTGCATAAATGAATAAACGGAGTCGGTAGGCTAAACGCGTTTAAATAACCATACTTTGCAGGATACGGTAGGCGAATTAATTCAAAGGTCTTGTAAAATAGAACTTTAGGTTTTGCGAGCATTGTTTCGCGGAAGTCTTTGGCTGCTTCACGAATATTGTCTATGCGTTCTAGTGGGCGGATGGCATCACGCGTACCGTCAAAATGATTAAATGGAACAATAATGCCCATGATGCTATCCTTTTTTAAATTTTGAATGATGACGTACGGCAAAGCATGGCTATTGCTGTAATTATGTACACAATATAAATTAGGAAAGATTTCTTGTCAAATTTAGATCGTACGATTGAAACTGCAAATAAGCGGGTATATCGGAAAAAAAATCCTGAAGATCGAGTTTTAGAAAGACGTGAACGTTTGATGTACGCTGCATTGCAACTGTTTGCAACGCAAGGTTACGCCAATACCACGATTGAAACATTGTGTAGTGAAGCGAAAGTCACAACTCGGCACTTTTATCAGGTATTTAGTAGCCGTGAAGAATTACTGCTAGCCGTCTATAATCAGATCACTGAAGAGTTACAAGTCAGCTTATTTAGCGCCATGGTGACTGAGCGTCAAGGGTTGCAGGAAAAAATGCAGCAAGTTATTCAAGCCTTGGTCAATAATTACTTAACTGACTCACGACGCGCACAAATTGGTGTACTTGAAGTGGTGGGGGCAAGTGCAATCGTGGAAAAACGTCGGCGAGAGGTCATACATGGAATTGCCATACATTTGGAACAGTTCATGGATGCATTGGCAGCAGAAAATCAATTACCCCAAAGAAACTATCACTGGCTTGCGGTGGCACTTGTTGGTGGAATTAACGAGTTGATGGCAGAGTGGTTGATGAATCAAAGTTTGTCACTTGAGCAATTAACAGATGAAATTTTCTATCTCATTAATATGTTTATGGCGGGTAAAAATTGATTTTGATATATCAAAATAAATCAATAAAACTCATTATAAATCAATGAGTTTTCGATGCGTGATCAATGGCATCGCTGTTCTGGTTTGAGCTTGCTCTTCTAAATCAAAAGGCACCACAATCAATTGATGACCTTCATTGGAAACTTCAGCTAAAATTTTACCTTGTGATTGGGTCGCCATCGCATGTCCCCACGTATGTCGAGTACCATTGGCATGCCAGCCTTGCTGTGCAGCACCGAGAACCATACATTGACTATCCATCGCTCTTGCTTGGAGTAGCAGTTGCCAATGCATTTGCCCCGTGGTAAAGGTAAATGCAGATGGTGCAGTTAAAATATGTGCACCTTGAGCGCGGAGTTTGAGTGCCAGTTCAGGGAAGCGTAAGTCATAACAGACCATCAAGCCAATATTACCAAAAGGTGTTTTGGCGACCGTAAGCGTATCACCAGCTTCAAATACTGCGGATTCTTGATAACCACCAATGCCATCTGCAACTTGTACATCAAAAAGATGAATTTTGTCGTAGCGTGCAACGGTTTTACCTTCGGGGCTAATGCACAAACTTACCGTGCGAACACGACCATCTTTGATCGTTGAACCGTCAGGTCGATAAGGGCAGGGTAGTGTTCCAGCAATCATCCAAATTTGATAATGATGTGCGAGCATCTGTAAACGTTGCTGAATACTTTCAAATTGTTCAGCCGTTTGACGTTGCTGACCCGCTGCAAAACAAATGAAATTTTCAGGAAAGACGATGAGTTCAGCAGATTGATTCTTCGCTTGTTGCATCATGGATTCTATGACAAGGAAATTAGCTTCAATGTCATTTTGAGAATTCATTTGTGCAACAGAGAATAAACTCATATCAGGGTTTCGATTTCGAATCAGAGATTAAGCATTTTGCTTATGAGCATCTAGGTTTAAACAATCTTGCTCTTTTTGCAGTTGCTTAACGAGAGGTTCAAACATATTTTGATTGTTCTGATTTAAGCGCATTAGAGTTTTGTGCGCATCGAGCACGGTATTGAGCATCGCGCTATGCGTCACATATTCTTCGGTGAGCTCGAGTGTGCATAAGCTCGGATCGCCACAATAATTTAAAATCACAAAAACCTGCCCAAGCCCCATACTGTTAGCTAAGGTGGTGATATCTAGATTTGTGGAAAGCATCACGGCTTGAATTTGGTGAATCTGTTTCAGCTTTAACCCTAACTTCGCCAATACACCTAACACCGTACTGTCAATAAAGGTGGTTTGGGTTAAATCTACAATTGCGCCAACAACGTTTTGCTGTTGTTCAATTTTGTTCAGGAGTTTGTCTAAACTGATACAAGAATGAGCTCGGACTTCGCCAATAAGTTTGAAAATATGCGTTCCGTTCAGACTTGCATATTCAACATGACCTGTTGACATATAAATGCCATTTTCAGAGAGATAATGCAAAATTATCCCATAGTGATATTCTCGACACAAGTGCCTGTATGCTGTGATCTAATTAAAATATTGATTTTGAAATTAATTCATTCTACATAAACTTAATATCGCAATGTCATCTGCAACATGTTCGGGTGCTTTGAACGCATTTTTTTGCAAATGTTCAACCAGCTGATTAAACTGATCATTTAACCCACCATCATATAATTCAAGTGCGCCGTCCGAACAGACAATAAACCGCGCATGGCAATTAAGCACACAGCGATGTTCTTGAATGTCGAGATCTTCAATAAGACCTAAAGGAAAGCTGCTGGTACTCAAAATTTGTGGTGCTTGGTCAGGTTCAAAAATGATTGGAGGAGGATAATGTCCCGCACTACACCACTGAACTTCATTGGTAATGGTATTTAAAATACCTGCGACCATGGTGATATGTTTTTCGATATTTTCTTGCACCAACATCGTGTTTAACTTTTGAATCAACTCTTTTGGCGTTTTTGAACGACCGTGAAATGCAGCCATCCATGACGTTAATAAGCTGCTTGTCACACCATGTCCAGACACATCCGCCAAATAAAACAAGACTTCTTCATCATTTAATTTCCAGTAATCGTACCAATCACCAGACAAGTAAGCAGAAGGCTGAAAAAAAGACTCAACTTGATAATTATCTAATTCTAATGGGTTCGGCAATAAACATTTCTGTAGCTCGGCAGCGGAAGGTAAATCACGACTATCTTGATTGCGTTTATATTGCGCGTCTATTTTAAATAAAGCATGAACAGGATTTTTGGGTAATGTATTCCAAATCCAACCCGCTAAAGCACCCATTTCCCAAGCTTGCGCTAAGGCAGCACCTTCGTTTTCAAAGGCAAGCACGATGGTTGGGAACTTCCATTGGTATTTCAGAAAATCTTGTACGTCGGCAATTGCAATAATGGTTGGATCATACAGGTCTAAATCTTGAGTTTGAATAATTTGCAAACTAGGCAATTCGACGAGAGCTTGATCTAAACAGGAAATAGATCGCGTAGGTTGAATGAAATACATAGATGAATCTTCGATCCTTTGTATGATCATTTTTAATTCATCATAGACGAAAGATGATCGAAAACAAAGCCATCGACAAGGTTTAAAGTCCCAGACGATGGCTATATTGTAACATTATGATTTAAATATAATTACTGTTGTTCAGTCGAAGATTCTGCGTCAGCATCATCTTCAATGAAAGAAATGTCGGCAGTATCGCCACGTTTTTCGGCAATTTGAAAAGCTTTACGTTGTAGGTAAAAATCGCGAATCATTGAGTATTTATCGCCTTGTAGGCTTTCTTCGATATCTAAAATTTGAGCTCGAGTGTCAACGGCTTGTAATACATTTGATGTCCAGTAAATTCCGTCTTTGTCGTCAAGTAAGTATTTTTGTGGACGACCATAACTGTCAGCAACTGTTCCAGCGGTGTCACGAAATGTACTTGGGCCAAAAAATGGCAACATTACATACGGGCCAGATGGAACACCATAATAGCCTAATGTAACGCCAAAATTCTCATCTTCTGCAGTTAAGCCTAAACGACGTGCAGGATCGGCAAAACCTAAAGTAGTTAATGTATTTACTGTAAAACGCCCTAAAGTCTTTGCTGCACGAGTTGGTCGACCTTGTACAACTTGATTTACAGCATTCCATGGCTCGCCTAAGTTTTTACGAAATTGACGATAAGGCTGGCGAATGTTTTGTGGCACTTTAGCAACATACTGTAAGGTAATCGGCTTAAGAAAATGACGATCTATGGCGTCATTAAACGCAAAAATATCACGGTTTAATGGCTGTAGCGGGTCTTTTACGGTCTCAGGTTGAGCTGCGGTTGCATTTACCTTTAAATCATTTTTAGTAAGATGTTTTAAGTCTTTTATTGCTTGTAGTGTTGAAGGTTTCTGCTCTACAACCATTGGATTTGATTCGGGAGTATTTTCACTTGTGACATTCGTAGGAGTTTCTTGAGCCAATACTGAAGAACATGCTCCAGCGGTTAATAAACCTAGCAAGATGAAATTCGAGTAATGCATAGTCATTCCTTAATCGCCTATAAAGCGAGATATAATTGGTTATTCTATGCCTATTAAAACAAATTCATACGGGAAATATAAGTTAAATTATAGCCATTGGTTTAAAAATAGCCGTTTAATCCATTAAACCCCAAAAACCACTTGCTTCGCCTCAATAAAGCTGTAGAATGCGGCACAGTTGGAGACGATCTTGGTATTTAACTTGTTTAATAACAGTAGCTTGGCTTAATGTTGGGTTTGATTGTTAAAGTTTGATGAGTTAAAAATAATATTAAGATTGATGTTGACTTTCGATTAAGAAAGAGTAATATAG
>JAVXBC010000149.1:0-6445 GCA_036660195.1 Acinetobacter sp. | reverse complement strand
GATACTTTATAAAGCATTTTAATACTTTTTTGAATCTGTCAATGCGTAAGTCCTAATAGCATACATAGATAGAGCTTTATGAAAAAAAACGAAGAGTCACTAGATATCGCAGGGCAGAGTATTTCTTATTTTCAGGGTGCATGGAACCAAGTACAGGGTGATGCTTTAAACCAAGCTTTGAATGAGTATAGTAAAGGGATAAAAGATGCCATCTCTCAAAAAAATGGGGGATTTACTAGCCAAACAATGGATGTTCAGCAAGGATTTGCAGCAGAAGCTCATCATGCAGGCTCATTTAATATCGAAGCCGCAGCTAAGGGACATAATAATCATCGGGCTACACTAGACGTTGGAATGCATAACGATCCTGTTGCAGATAGACCAATTATCAAAAACTTCATTGATGACTTTATTCTCGATAAAAATCATCTGCTACCACAGAGAATCTATAAATGATAGTGCGTAAGTCCTATAATAGATTATACTTTCCTTAATTGATAAAAAATTATGCGGAGTACACATGCAGGTATTTCCCTTAGGCAAGCGAACGATTTCCGTGATTGTGGTCATTGTAGCTTTGGTTTTATTGTTAATTTACGTAGTCTTACGCACAGGCCCATTTGCCCCTGTCAACGTCACCCTCACGCAAGCCAAATATCAATCCATTCAACCTAGCCTGTTTGGCATAGCTACCGTTGAAGCGCGTTATAACTATAAAATTGGCCCAACTGCAGCAAGTCGCTTAAAAAACTTAAAAGTAGATATTGGCGATAACGTACAAGCAGGACAACTGTTAGGCGAAATGGATCCTGTCGATTTGGAAGATCGTTTATTGGCTCAACGTGCGATAATCCAAAAAATTACCGCTCAGCAACAAGACACTCAAATCCGTCAAAATTTTGCGCAGCAACAAGTCAAGCGTTATCAACAACTGGCCAAAATCAATGCCACCAGCCAAGAATCTTTAGCCATTAAACAACAAGAGCTCGATTTGGCAACGGCGGCACTCAGCGCGATGCAACAAGAACTCAATAAAGCACGCGCAGACTTAAACACCTTACAAGCACAGCGCGATAATTTAAATTTAGTGGCCACAGCCGCAGGTGTCGTCACTGCACGTTATGCAGAACCAGGTTCAACAGTCGTGGCAGGTCAAACAGTACTAGAAATTGTCGATCCTAACTCCATTTGGATGAATGCCCGTTTCGATCAATCCAGTGCGACTGGTTTAGCTGCAGGTTTACCTGCTCAAATTCATTTACGTTCACGGCAAAATAATGCTTTGGCAGGTCATGTGTTATGGGTAGAACCCCGTGCCGATGCCATTACCGAAGAAATTTTAGCCAAGGTGGTTTTTAATCAACCACCAACGCCTCTTCCGCCTTTGGGTGAGTTAGCAGAAGTCACCATCAGCCTCGCACCATTGGCACGCAGTTTAACCATTCCCAATGCGGCAGTTCACCGTATCGATAACCAAGTGGGGGTGTGGAAAGTTGCAGCAGAAAAACCACAATTTGTTGAAGTTCAATTGGGACGTTCAAATTTAGCGGGCGATGTGCAAGTGCTCGCAGGCTTATCTGAAAATGATCAAGTGGTACTGTATAGCGAAAAACCACTGCATGCCAAAAACCGTTTACGGGTTGTGAAGCAACTTGCAGGAGCAGCTAAATGATTAGTCTAGCAGGTCGTGATATTTTCCATTCATGGGGTAAATTTGTATTTACTGGCTTTGGACTCGGCTTGCTGATTGGTGTGACCTTAATTATGGCTGGTGTGTATCGCGGCATGGTAGATGATGCCAAAGCCCTGCTGAATAACAGTGGTGCTGACCTATGGGTTGTACAGCAAGATACGCTTGGTCCTTATGCAGAACCTTCAAGTGTACGTGATGATTTATATCGTAGTGTGATGAATATGCCTGGGGTGGCGCATGCTTCAAATATTACTTATTTGACCATGCAAGTGCATCATCAAGACAAAGATATTCGCTCGATGGTGGTCGGGATTCAAACAGGTGAACATGCGTGGAATAACTTGGGTTGGCCACCACACTTGTTGGCAGGACGTCAATTGACTCGTGGACACTATGAAGCTGTAGCCGACATTAGTACGGGATTAAAGTTGGGTGATCGTATTAAAATCCGTCGTAACACCTTTACCGTGGTGGGTTTAACCCGACGTATGGTGTCTTCGGGTGGTGATCCGATGATTTTTATTCCGCTGAAAGATGCACAACAAGCGCAATTCCAAAAGGACAATGCTGCCATTTTACAAGACCGTAGACGAACTGCAGAAAACCCGATTTATAATCGCCCTGCTTATCCTGACTTGCTTGAAAGCGTACTCAATGCACAAAGCAGCAACCGTTATGTAAACGCCATTTTAGTCCGTTTAAATGCAGGCGCTTCGGCTGAAGAAACAGCTGCCCATATTCAGCGTTGGCAACAACTGACAGTCTATACCCGCCTGCAGATGGAATACATTTTAATCAGCAAAATGATTGCCACATCTGCCAAACAAATTGCCATGTTTTTAGTGATTTTGGCCTTGGTCAGCGCCGCGATTGTGGCATTTATTATTTATACCCTGACTATGGACAAAATTCGTGAAATTGCGGTCTTAAAATTAATCGGCACACGCAATCGCACAATCGCTTGGATGATCTTGCAACAAGCACTCGCGCTGGGATTAATTGGATTTGCTGTCGGTAAAATCAGTTCAACTTTTGCAGCACCATATTTCCCCAAATATGTCTTATTGGTTCCACAAGATTCGATTTTCGGATTTTTTGCGGTGATGCTGATTTGCATGTTAGCCAGTTTGGTTGCAATTCGGATGGCACTGCGTGTTGACCCTGCCGAAGCAATTGGGGGATAACATGACACACGGCATTTTAATTGAAGGTTTAAAAAAGCGTTTTGGACAAGGTGACAATGCCTTTTATGCCTTAAAAGATGTCAATATGCAGGTTGCGCCCGGTGAAGTAGTTGGGCTGATTGGCCCCTCAGGTTCGGGCAAAAGTACCTTGCTCAAATGTTTAGGTGCAGTGATTGATCCTACCGAAGGACGCATGACTTTGGGCGATGAGGTAATTTTCGATCAACGCTGGTTGGTCAAAGACTTAAGCGCCTTACGCCGCGACAAAATTGGTTTTATGTTCCAAACTCCGTACTTAATTCCTTTTTTAAATGTTTTGGATAATGTGGCGCTGCTGCCAATGTTGGCAGGTGTAGCCAATGACACTGCCCGCGCCCGCGCATTGGAAATTTTAACGGCGCTCGATGTGCAGCATCGGGTACATGCTATGCCTGGACAATTGTCTGGTGGTGAACAACAGCGTGTGGCGATTGCCCGTGGTTTGATTAACCAGCCACCTGTAATTTTAGCGGATGAACCCACAGCACCATTAGACAGCGTCCGAGCAATGACTGTAATTCGGTTATTACATGAAATGGCAGAAAAATTTCAAACTGCGATTATTGTTGTAACTCATGATGACAAAATTATTCCCACTTTCCAACGTCTTTATCATATTCGTGATGGCATCACCTATGAAGAAAAAGGAGAAGGCCGTAACTTTTAAGACCTTAAATTTTGAGAAATTTCAAATCTTACAGTTGAGAAATTATAGGTAATAAAAAAACCCCGGCATCCTGTCAGGGTTTTTCATATTTGGTTAGCTCGGTATAACTCCTGTCGTACCTCACAGTCCTTGTACTGTACTTTCTTATTGTTATCTGGGGCATCCAGCTCTCTATGTTCCCATCATAAGGAAATTCCAATATTCCACATAGCAGCAAAGGACCGGAATTCATGTAAGCAAATACGTACAAGATTGGTTGAAAACTGCCCAAAGGCTATCCGCAGAAATTGTGGATTTTTTCAGATACAGTAAGCTTGATAACTTGGAGAAATACTAAAATTGAGCATTTTTTAGCTGATTTCATACCATGGGCCTTTTGACCATCTATCCTATTTAACATGAAATCTATTATATGAAACAGCTTAATATTTATTTTTTAATAGACCTTGTATCTTGGAGGTTGTAGTGATTAGCTTCCACTATATGCAAATTGTAGAGTTTGTAATAGACCTAAGACTTTTAGTCTGTGCAAGAGATAAAACCTACAATTTGCCCTAACCACTTGCACAACTCTGGACGGTAACTAAGCACTTTGATGCTGCATTCACAAGAAAAGACGGTGGTTATGCTAAAACAATAATTGGATAAATAAAGCAGGTAAAGATTATGTTTTATCTTGGTATTGATGTTGCTAAAGCTAAAATTGATTGCTGTTTAATTTTAGAAAATTCTGCAAGTAAAAAGAAAACCAAAACTTTTTCAAATACACCAAAAGGTTTTGAGCAACTTCAAATCTGGCTAAACCAGCATGCTGCAACTTCTACGCAGACCATTATCTTAATGGAAGGTAAGCGTCCGCTGAATCCCATACCTATTTTTTAATTCGATTTAGGTTTCCAGCAGTGTGGCAGTAACTCTTCAATCTGGGTCACTTTATGTGTCGGCAGCCTTTTCAGCACATCACTTAAATAGGCATACGGATCCAAGCCATTCAGCTTTGCTGACTGGATTAAAGTCATGATGTTTGCCGCTCGTTGACCGCTGCGCAACGAGCCAGCAAACAACCAGTTCTTACGTCCCAAGGCCCAGGGGCGCATCTGGTTTTCTATACCTTGCGCAGCAATGCTGCTCATGTCTATGGGTAGATCGCCATCATCCAGATAGCGGCTTAAGGCTGGCCAGCGCTTCAGACTATAATTGATTGCCTTGGCAGTGGCAGAACTCGATGGCACCGTTAGATGATGTTGGTTGAGCCACTCTTACAGTTGTTGCATCACCGGTTGACTGTGCTGTTGCCGGTATTTGCGGCGGTGTTGCGCTGTACCGTCGGTCTTTTTTCTTAATTCTGCTTCTACAGCATACAGTCTCTGAATCAGCACTAATGCCTGTTCAGCGACCTGACTTTTCCCGGTCACATGCAGTTCATGAAATTTACGACGTGCATGCGCCATGCAGCCTACCTCAATGATCTGGCCTGATCTAAAGCGTGCTTTATAACCACTGTAATCATCACAGACCAGATAACCCTGCCAGCCTTTCATGAAGGCTTCAGCATGCTGGCCAGAACGGCTATCCTGAAAGTCATAGATCACCGCCAGAACTGGATTATTCTGTGTGGTGGCATAGGCCCAGACATAACCCTTTTTCGGCTTTTTCTCACCGATCTGCATGACCGTTACTGGCGTTTCATCCGCATGGATTACCTGTTGTTGCAACACTACATGTTTTAAGGCATCTGCCAGGGGTTCAAGTTCAACCCCACAGCGACCAACCTGAGAAGCAATGCTTCGTAAGTGACAGAGTGGATCTGGATAAATCAATTCCCGCACGTAGAAAAATCTGGCGCTGACGGTACAAGGGTAAATGATCAGCATATTTTGACACCAGCACATGACTCAGCAATTCTGCACTGGCAATGCCTTTATCAATGACATGGGCAGGCATCGCTTGTTGAGTCAGGATGTCACACTGATCACAGACCCATTTACCACGGATATGTTGTTCCTTATAGAACTGTGCCGGCCTGAAATTCAGTTTTTCACTGATATCTTCGCCGATACGACGCAATGTGCAGCCACAGCTGCATTGCGTTGAGGCAGGTTCGTGCTCAATACGGAGGGTTGGCAGGTGATCTGGCAGTGGTCGACGTTTAGGTTTGTTTGCTGTGGCTTTCTGCGCGGATGCATCCGTTTTATCCGCATTCAGCCACTCCAACTCTAAATCGCCTGCTGCGATATCTTCTTCGACTGCTTCATCCCACAGATGAATTTGTTTCTGGGTTAAATGTTCGTTTTTATAGCCGAATTTGTGCTTTTTAAATAAGGCAAGTTCATGCTCATATTTTGGTTGAGAATAGAGAGATGTTGAACTTTGGCATCTAATTGTTGTTTATCTTCTGCGAGTTGTTGATGCTGCATCGCCAACTGTCTGGTGAATTCCAGCAGTTGTTCATGGGTCAGTTGGCTTAAATCAGGTAGCGTATTCATGACCGCAGTATGCCTTAGGTCATGAGGAGAATGAAATAGAACATTTGGAGAATAGCAGAATGGACTGGCTTGGTTTAGAGCATATTCACCACCTGTTGTAACCCAATTCTCTGCCAGGGTAAACCCTGGATCAGTGCCTGTAACTTTTCCGGACTGATGGCTACGGTTTCACCCTGGTGAACCTGAGCCCAGTGGAATTTGCCCTGTTCCAACCGCCGGGCACACAGCCAGATACCCAGTCCATCATGCACCAAAACTTTCATACGATGGCCACGTTTATTACAGAATAGGTAGGCACAGTGTGGTTTGATGTAGCCAAAAGCTCTCACCACCTGAGCCATGACAGTATCCATCCCTGCTCGCATATCCAGAGGTT
>JAVXBC010000148.1:0-6553 GCA_036660195.1 Acinetobacter sp. | reverse complement strand
TTCCCACACCATTTTATCTTTTTCAAATAAAACCACTGCGGTTGAACCCAAATAGAAACGACCCAGTTCTGCACCTTTATCTAACTGCATTTTGTGATGCTGCAATTCAACTTTACCCGATGGTTTCACTTTACCTGTCGCAACAGTTTCAATCCCAGCCACAATCATCGCACCGACTAAAACCACCGCCATACGACCCAATTCAGTATCAAACAAACACACCATGCGTTCATTACGCGCAAACAAACCCGGTACATTCTCCGCCGTGGTTTGATTCACGGAAAACAATTCACCAGGAATATATAAGGTTTCAGTCAACGTGCCTGCCAACGGCATGTGTACGCGGTGATAATCTTTCGGAGACAAATATACCGTCGCAAATTGACCGTCAGTAAATGGCTGCGCCAATTGCGGATCGCCAATTAATTTTTCCACCGAAAAACTTTGACCTTTGGCTTGGAAAATATCACCTGCTTCAATTTTACCTAGTTGAGAAATCGCACCATCGGCAGGACACACAATACTATCCGCTTGCGTATCAACACCACGCACACCATTTTTCAGCGCACGGGTAAAAAACTCATTGAATGATTTATAGTGTTGCGCATTGCCTTGCTCCGCAATACTCATATCAATGCCATATTTAGCTTTGAAGGCTTGAATCACAGCAGTTTTCACCACCACATTTTCGCTCGCCGCAACTTTCCCCACCACTCGGCTGAGTTGATGTTGTGGCACGAGATTCTGGGCTTTAATAAACAGTTGTTTTTTTAAATCGGCAGCAAAACTCAAGACGGTGACTCCCCAGAAATAATCGGACTATCGAGGCGATTGCCCCATTCACTCCACGCACCATCATAGGCTTTCACTTGCCAGTTGAGCAATCTCGCCACAATATACGCCAAACCTGAACGATGATGTGACTGACAATACACCACTACAGGTTGTTGTAAATTAAAGCCTAATTGTTCTAAACGTTGTTGCGTGCGTTCAAGTGGGTGTAATTTTAGATGATTTTCACGATTAAGGGCAGTGCTCCATTCAAAATGCAGCGCATTCGGGATGTGACCGCCACGACGCGCGGCTAAACGCAAGCCTGTATATTCGTCATGGCTACGACAGTCCCATAGCTGAATATCTTGAGCTTCAATCTGTTGCAGTAACTCATCATATTCAATCCGATGCTGTTGTACTGCATCCGAATCAGCAGTTAAAAGATCAGAAACTGGTGTGAATTTTTCAAATTCTGTGGTGGTCGGCAACCCTGTACCTAACCACGCATGAATGCCACCATTAATTAAACTGGTACGATGAAAACCCAAGCAATGTAAATTCCAAATCAATCGCCCTGCCCATGCACCACCTTCGTCGTCATAGACCACCACATGATGCTGCGGCGAAATATTCAACTTTTCAATCAGGGCTTGTAAACCATCAGCATCAGGCAGTACGCCATTGGCTTGTTCATGTTGCCCCAGTAAATATTTAGGCTGTAAATGCATCGCATGCGGAATATGTAATTGCTCATAAACCGAAGCTCGGCTTAAATCCACAATACGAATCAACTCATGACCTAAATACGGCACAAGTTGCTCAGGTTCAATCAATAAATCTAGTTTAAAATCAACATCAGTCATTGTTATGCTGTCTTTTCGCGCTTTGAGATAATTTTAGCATAGTCACATTTTGATCTTTGTCTGATTTTTTGCTTTCCTTTCAAAAAATGAATGAGAGCACCTCACCTAAGCGAACGCTTTTCTTGCGTTTTACGAACGACTCTCTGTTAAAATCTTTCTTTCATATTCTTTACCTTTATTAAAGCTATGCGTGCATTGATTCAACGAGTTCTCGAAGCAAAAGTGGTGGTCAATGGACAAATCACGGGCGCGATTCAACAGGGTTTATTGGTCTTTTTAGGTTTAGGCAAAGCCGATACTTTAGAAAAAGGTCAAAAACTGATTGATAAGCTGTTGAAATATCGAATTTTCGATGATGAAAATGGCAAAATGGGCTGGAATGTTACTCAAGCGCAAGGCGGTATTTTATTGGTCTCGCAATTTACCTTAATGGCACAAACGCAAAAGGGATTGCGTCCCGACTTTGGCCCTGCAATGCCACCTGTTGAAGCCGAAGCACTATATCAACAATTGGTTGACTATACGCGTCTACATTTTCCAACGGTTCAGGTTGGTGTTTTTGCTGCGGACATGAAAGTACATTTGGTCAATGATGGGCCCGTGACCTTTAATTTAGAAATTGAATAAAAATGTGTCGTAAAAAAACTCCCAATTCGGGAGTTTTTTAATCTGAGCTTATTTATTATTTGCCCGTTTTTTCTTTAATAAACGCTCGTGCTTGACGAAGCTTTTCTTTCACAGGTTTTGGCACTTTAGGTGGAATCAATTTCGCTGCTTGGTTGAACCAAACCAACAAACTAAAATCACCTTCCATTTTAATACTGCCATCTTGCATACCTGTCATAAATGCAGTTGGATCGCCTTTGACTAAGGTTTTGACGCCTTGTTCGCTACTTGCGAATTGCAAAATAAAGTCAGCTTTTACAGGGCTGCCTGAAACAGTGTCAATCTTGCCACGGTTAACAATAATTTGACGCGCTAAACCTGAATCTGTGCCAATTTGAATGCGAAATTCACGATCATGAACCAATTCAACAAACTTCGGGCTGGTACGTGCCAATTGCTTCATACGCAATGCCAAACCTGCAACCAATAAGTCCAGTGGATCAGTGCTGACATCAACAATTGGTAGATTAACCACAGGTAAAGAAGAAAGTTTCATGACAATAATGCCTATAATGTAAGAATGAGAATTAAGACGCTTATATCCTAGCACAGTTGCAAGCGGACAGACGCGCGGAAATCACAGAAAATCGACACAAAAAAGGCATGCTGTGCATGCCTTTTTTACAATCTGAATAATGGAAAATTAACGGCTAGAGCATTGTTGTTGATCGTCTTTATACACTGGCGTATGTTCAATGTATTGACGCGTTGCCAATTGTTTTTGCGCCTGTTTATCTTCACGTAATAAAACAAATGTGACCGTAATCATCGCGAAGCTCAATGCGGTGAGATAACTATATGCGACTGACAAATCAAACATGGATTGCACACCGAAGCGCACCACCTCTAACAGTCCCCAACACAGCATACCTGCCAACATAAAACTCAACCAACGACGATAAGGAGAAAAGAATACAGTCATCACTGCGACAGCGATTAAGCCAAATCCAACCCACATGGTGAAATTCGCTGCTTCCATATAAACCTCCGTCTTTAAAAAATTTAGCCTGTTCTCGTCAGACTGCTATTGTTGTTTAATTTCTAACGCTTATTAGCTCATTGCATTTAGGTCTTTATGCATTATGGAAGTTTTTTTAAAGAAGAAAAGAGGCAAAAACCAATGCTACGACACAAGCTGTCGCAATATGTTTTTGTCATTACACATTTTAAAATCATAAAACGTCGATGGTGCTATATGGCATCAATTACCGCGTGTCATTACAAATAAATAGCCGATATTTTTTGTGCAAAAAAACTTTTTCTTTAATTTTTTTATCGTTGTTTTTCTATACATTTAGACATGATTATGAACAAATCGTGACAGCAAAAAAATGCACCATATCGTGACAACACAACATGATGCAGCATCAGCGTTTTGAAGCTTTTAAGCGCGATTCAGGTCTTTATCGTGCATACCCAATAAGTACAGCACACCGTCTAAACCCACACTTGAAATGGCTTGATTGGCATTTTGACGAACCAATGGTTTAGCACGATATGCCACGCCTAAACCTGCAATTGACAACATCGGCAGATCGTTCGCACCATCGCCTACTGCCATCGCCTGTTCCAATGAAATGCCCATTTTATCAGCAAGTTGGCGCAGTAATTCCGCTTTGCGCGCGCCATCAACAATGGCACCTTTCACTTCGCCTGTGACGACACCATCTTGCACATCTAAAATATTGGCGTGGACTTCATCAATCCCCAGTTTTGCTTGCAAATATTCAGCAAAATATTGGAATCCACCTGACAAAATAGCGGTTTTATAACCTAAGGCTTTCAACGTTGAGATTAAGCGTTCTGCCCCTTCGGTAATGGTTAGCCGTTCGGCAATATGTGGAAGAACAGAAGCATCCAAGCCTTTTAATAACGCCACACGCGCACGGAAACTTTGTTGGAAATCCAGTTCCCCCAACATGGCACGTTCTGTAATTTCAGCAACTTGTGGCCCAACCCCTGCTTCCAATGCCAACTCATCAATCACTTCTTGTTCAATGAGGGTCGAATCCATATCAAAACAAACAAGGCGGCGATTACGGCGATAGGCATTGTCTTCTTGTACTGCTACATCAATATTTAGGTTACCCGATAAACTCAAACACGCAGCACGCATGGCTTGTGCATCAAGCATTTGTCCACTCAAACCAAACTGCACGCAAGCACGACGTGGAAAAAGGCTGTGTTGTTCTGGGTCAAATCGCCCAGATAGGCGTGTTACAGTCTCAATATTAAAGCCTTGACTTGAAACAATTTTTGTTACGGCTTGCAAATGTCCCGCCGTCAATTCAGGTGCCAGTGCGGTCACAATATAGCGCGTACGACCACCCTCACTCACCCATTGATCATATTCAGTATAAGAGATCGGTTTAAATCGCACTGTAAGACCAATATCATGTGCTAAAATCAGAATCTCTTTCATTGCCAATGCTGTTGCGGTTTCATTCTCCGATGCAACCACAATCCCTAGCGTGAGTTGATTATGAATCACTGCCTGACCAACATCGAGTATTTGCAAAGAATGTACGGACAGTACTTGCATTAATCGAGTAAACTGATTCGGTTGGTCGGGGCCTAAAAAAGAGATAAGAATGATTTCTCGCATGAATTGACTCGTGTTGGTGCGACAACTATTGTATGTAAGAATGATAACATAACCGAACCTGAATCTATTTGACTCTTATTTGCTTTGGAAGATTAACTTGAATGCGCCTCGCCAAGGGCTATTTGCTAGCCTGCTGATCGTAAGTTTTGCATTGCATACCTTTTTATTGGTCATTGCAACCACCCATCAACTCAATGAAAATCGCGCCAACCAAGGGCAGCTGATGACCAGTCAGTTGGTGACCGAAAGTGTGACCGAGCTTGAACCTGCCAACACGGTTTCTTTGGCATTGGTGGCGAATCGATATGCGACCAATCCGAGTGTTGCATCCATTCGTATCTTAGATGCGAATAAACAAGTTCTTGCGACCAGCGGCATGTCAAAAACGCGTGAAGGTGAAATTTTTGTCCGTGATGCCTTACAAAATGAAAAGAAAGTAGGCACAGTTGAAATCACGCTCATTCAACCGAGTATTGGTGAAATTCTACGCACGCAATGGCTCGCTATTTTGGCCTCATTGTTTCTGCATGGGTTAATTTGGTTGGCATACCGCATCGTTGCTCGCCCAACGCGCAGTGAATATCTTGCACGGATTAATCAAGAAAATTTACTCAAACATGAAATTCAAAGCCTAACTCAAGCCTTAGCACTTGAAAAACAAAATACGCTCAATGTTGCTGCTCAACCTCAACAGCAAACGGCTGTGCAGCTAAAACAAAAAGCCATGACAAATGAAGTCGAGTCAAACAAGTCGAGTCAACAACTCATTGCGCTCAACATTCAATTTTACGATCCAAAAGAATTCCTCAATAGTGTCAACCAGTCGGTATCCGTGCCTTTCTTTAAATTGTGTCAGTTATTTTTAGATAAAAGTATTGATTTATGTGTCAAACACTATCAAATCGACCCGACCGTTATTCAAGTTAATCAAATATTTAATGCTGAAGGTGCAACTATATCGACCACGGGCGAACAAGAAAATGCGCTCGAATGTTTAATGATGATTGGCGCGGTATTTCAATTGTTATCTGACGTTCTTTATAAACGCTACCGTGAAGATAAACGTTTTGCCCTACAAACGCGCGGCGCTGTCGCCAGTGCCGTTGAATCAATGCAATTGGATGCAATTGATTCGGCAAAACGCCTTACGCAACATTTAAGTGCGAAAGAAGCTGCGTTACATTTAAATCATGATCAGCTCAAACTGATTCAAAATTGTTATGATCTCGTTGCGATGCCAAATCCAAGCAATATTATGACTCGTCATGCTTTTATGATTCACGGCATGAATGAAGATTGCGCGAAACTCGCACAAAATCTGCGAACTGAAATTTTAATGGGTAAAAAAGCCAAAGTCGCGTCGGATACCTCAACCCTTTAACCCATTAAATATCGTGATTTAAAGCCTAGTGACTTTATCAAGCACTAGGTTTTTTCATGAAAGATAAGGCAAATTTCGTATGACCTTGCTTTGTTGGCTAAAAACTCAACGGGCTTGAAGAAGCACAGGCGAAATTTATGAAAATGCGTTAAACTATGCCAGATTTATCGAATACTAATGCCTGAAAAGGCAGCATCAAAGGTAAAAGTGAATGCCGCTGAGTCGTGTTGAAGAGCTTGTCGCAGATATTCGTGCAGGCAAAAT
>JAVXBC010000147.1:0-6613 GCA_036660195.1 Acinetobacter sp. | reverse complement strand
GAAGATATTGAAGCAAGTATTTTATGTGTTCTCAATCTTAAAAATTTAGGCATTACCAAAATTTTGGCAAAAACCAAAACCAAAGCCCATCACGCCATTTTGTCCCACTTAAATGTCCACAAAATTATTCACCCTGAAGAAGACATGGGCGTTCGTGTTGCGCAAGCTCTAAATTACCCGATGGTCAGCCGTTACATGGCGTTGGACGATGAACACTATATAATTAAAGTTCCTGTGAAAGACAAGCTGAACAACGTCAATCTATCAGGAATTCTCAAGCAAGAACCACGTATTAAATTATTATTGGTGAAGCGTGATCAACAAGTTTTTTATGAAACAGATACGCAGTTTACGCTGCAAAAAGGTGATGTATTAATTTTTGAAGGTGCATTGGTTTACCTCAAAAAACTGACAGGATGTTTCCAATAAAATGCGCCTAAAAATAAATTCGAAGAAAATATTTAACCTGAGCCCACCGTCATTATTGGCGATTGGGTTCTTGAGTTTTATTATCATCGGCGCATTACTACTCAAACTTCCTGCTGCTAATTATGGCAATGTCAGTTGGATGGATGCCATTTTTACCGCTACTTCTGCGGTCACAATTACAGGTTTATCGGTGGTGAATTTAAACGATTCATTCACCCCTTTTGGTCAATTTATTGTTCTTTTATTAATTCAATCGGGCGGATTAGGTTTTATGACCTTTGCGATCTTAGCTGCCCTAAGCCTTGCACCAAAACTTGGTTTAAAACAACAAATGATGGCGCAAGATAGCTTAGGACAAACCAGTTTATCCAAAGTCACTTTTGTCGCTAAAGGCGTTGTTTTATATACTTTATTTTTTGAATTGATTGGCGTGGTGATTTTAAGTAGTTCATTTATGCCCATCTATGGCTTTGCTCAAGGACTTTATTACGCTGTTTTTTATAGTATTTCAGCTTTTAATAATGCGGGTTTTTCATTATTTGAAAATAGCTTGATGAGCTTTCAAAGTCATTATTTAATCTGTTTAACCATTAGTGTGCTCTACACCTTAGGTGGGCTTGGTTTTTTAGTACTGATTGATATTAAACAAAATAAACGATGGCACAAACTCACACCGAACAGTAAGTTAATTTTATCTGCAATTGCCATTATCAATATCATCGCTTTTATTCTAATTTGGTTGTTGGAAGCGAATAATCCACTCACTTTAGGCACTATGAGCACAGGTGAACAAGCCTTAAATGCATGGTTTCAAGCAACTGTGCCACGCTCTTCTGGTTTTAACACCATTGATACAGGGGCAATGGAACACAGTACCGCCCTCTTGACCATGTTACTGATGTTTATTGGTGGTGGGTCGTTGAGTACCGCAGGTGGAATTAAAGTGGGTACTTTTGTGATTCTACTTTTATGTGTAATTTCATTCTTGCGCCGCAATGAAGAAATCCGTATTTTTAACCATTCAGTTTCTCAAGAAACCACCTACAAAGCCCTTGCAGTCGCATCTATTACAGGAATGTTGGTGTTTACGGGCTGCTTTATCATTTTCTTATTAGAACCCAACTTAGACCCTATTGATTTGATGTTTGAGGTGGTTTCTGCTGCGTGTACTGTTGGTTTATCACGAGGAGTGACGGGCGAGCTACATGATGGCAGTTTATTCGTCTTAAGCTTGCTTATGTTCACGGGACGACTTGGCCCATTAACCCTTGCCTATTTAATTGCAACCCCGAAAAAAAGTCGTTTGAAACATGCCAATGCCAATATTCAAATTGGATGATGGTTTAAATCTTGTTCGATGATGATCACTTGTTGGCAGATGCCATCGACTTGACGTTGTTGCTCAAATAGCTTTTTAGACATCACGTCAAAATGATCACAAAAACTAATTTCTCGTTCATCTATCGAATAAATTAAGGATTGGTTTCCTTCGCCTTCTAAAGTGTCATAAAACACAATGACAAATTTACCTTCTTCAAAAAATTGTTGAATCTCTGAATAAGTTAAAGCGCCGTTAACTGGAATCTGTAATTGTTGTGCATCCAGATAGCTTTGTTTTTCTTTTTCATCAATATTTGGATCAGGCGCAGTGTAAAACGAGACATCAAAGCCTAATTTTTTCAGTGCTACAGCCAAAGCTATGGTAAGTGTTCCCTCTTTTTGATCATGTCGACAAAGTTGGATTAAGTCAGCAATATCAATATGCATTTGATATTGCTTTATAATTAACCAGACGGCAAACACTCCGCAATTGGCTTCAAGCTGCAATATAGGCTTTGGTATATCCAAACTCATTTAATACCAATTCATCAACGATACGCCTAAACCTGCGTAGGTCGCACGATGATTGTAATCAATCAGACTTTCACCATAGCCATCAAACAGTTGGAAATGCCCACGTAGTTTGCCTTTGATTGGAAATGCCCAATCAAACTGGACTGCACCATGTGAACGGTCACCACCTTTTAATGAATGGCGTAACATCAAGGAAAAATCATTTTCCCCATCACGGTAAAATGCTGTTAAATCACCTCTCCCAATATAGTTTTTAATATCAGGATTATTGTCATCATTTGCATCTTCTTCAATGCGATACCAAGGACGTAACATCAACGCAAAATTATCTTTTTCAAAGCCTAAGTTAAAGATTACGCGATTCCAACTCCGCGATAATGGATCAGAACGACCATTAGATTGATGATTCAAAGTCATCCCCAATAAGCGCGCGTTTAAACCTAGAATTTCGTAATTTGTTCTGAAAATTAAGCTCGCTTCAGGCTCATAATTGGTTTCGCGAAATGGTCGTGAAGCTTCTGAATTGAATACTTGCCAACGCGAAGATTGAGTATAACCCACCCAAACATCACCATTATTGCCAAAAACATTTTCCAATGCTTTGGTTTTAAATGAAAGCTGGAACTTTGCTTCAGTTGAGCTCAAGTCTTGTTTATTGGTGACGGTATTGTTTTCATTTGGGCTCTTTGGAAATTCATTTTTTTCACTCGTCCAAAAAGCAGGAAGTAAATACACAGGCTGATAAGCCCGAATATTCCACACGCCCAATTTACTCTCTTCCGAAAGCTCCCAACGACGATCTAACAAGGACACATTCGGGTCAAATTTAGGTGCAGCACTTAAAATTTGTAAATCACTGACTTTCTGTACCACTTTGTCGGTGAGTGTTTCAGGCTCTGCTTTATCCATTTTATGTTCTATGGGAGCTGCTGCACTCATTGGTTCAGCAGCTTGAACTTGAGCTGGAATAATCGTCGGCGCTTTATAGAGCGTGTCGTAGCAAGCTAAACGTTCTGCATCTGACGTTAACGCCACACAAGCTTCTACAGTTGCAGGATTAACGGATGCAACGTTTTCAGCATGTGCGGAACAAGCGATAGAACCCAATATGGTGAACATACTTAGCTCTAAACACGTTAGTTTAAAAGTTTTAATCACCATATTGTTCTCCAATTCTATTATTTAACTTGTTGAATACTAAAACCGAGCTGTTGTAGTTCCTCTCGTTTCGCAACTGGTGCGACCACTGCTTTTACAGGTGTTTGCTCAATTAAATATTGTTTAGCAACACGCAGTACATCATCTAAGGTCACACGCAATAAGCGTTCACGTAATAACTTACGGAACTTCGGCGTGCGCGCATGAAGTAAGGCATAGCATGCAGTGATGGCTTCGCCCGCAGGTGAACCTGGTTTGTCCATACTTGCGACCAAACCTAGAATGGCTTCTTCAAGTTGGTGTGGCTGTTGTTCGGTGTTAAATAGCCATTCAATGCTCGCATCAAAATCTGCAAAAGTTTCTGCAAGTCGTGGGTCACGATAGCTATAAAAACGGAACGAACAAGCGTTACCGTCATAGCTTGCACCACCACCATACGCCCCGCCTTTCTCACGAATTGCGCTGTGTAAGAAACCATTGCGCAAGTATGCTGCCAGTACCATCAACGGTGCAGCGTCAGCATGGGCAACATCAATCGCTTGATATGCCGATGCGCAGAATTGAACATTGGTTTGAATGAGCCACGCTTCATCATTTGCAGTATTTTTATGAGCGACTGGTGCTAATGAAACAGGTGTTTTATCGACGGCTAATTTGTCCCAAACAATTTGGATTTGTTCCACTAAATGGTCAGATTGATGTTCTTCACACACCAATAAGAATTGTTTTGGAGCTTGTAAAAGCAGACGGTGAATAGCTTTTAATTCATCCAATAGTTGTTGGTAGGCTGCATCATCTTGCTCAATATTGGTGACTAAATCATTGAGCCAATTGAGCGCACCTAAACCTGTATTATGATAATCACGACGCGCCAAAGCACTCATCTGACGAGATGCAATGAGCATCGCATAACTATGTCCTGAACCTGACAAACGCGAATGCCAACGCGTTTTACGTTGTTGTAAAAGTTCAATAATTCGATCTTTTTCATCAAAACGTAATTGTTCAAATGCAATTTTGAGTAGCTCAATTGCATCAAGTTTTTGCGTTAAAGATTTTGTGGTTAAGGTTAGCCATGCACTAATACGGTCTTTATCATCAACTTTACTGCGTAACGAAGCCCCCATACCCAAACCGCCACTCACAGCTGTTTGTAACTGTTGCAGTTCAAGATAATCGTATTTACCTGCACCAACTTCGCCGAGCAAAATAGACAGCAAGCCAAAATATGGCGACTGTACAATTTCATCGGGGATTTGAATCAAAACCTGTTGGTAATAAATGCCATTTGTACCTGCATGATACAGATTCAACGGTGTATCTAAACCATTACAGATAATTTCACGCAATTGCCCTTGTACAATCTGTAAATCGGCAGGAACATCCTCCAAACCAACTTTAGGTAATAACTCTAAATCATCGGGCGTATCTTGGCGTTGCTTTAACGCTTCTGTTTTTTCGCGGATTTCAACTTTCTGCGCTTCTGTTAAATTCGCCGTGATTTCAGCCAACTGCGCTTGTTCTGCTTGTTGTTCTTTGACTGATTTTGTTGCATCAGGAATCAAGGTCATTTGTACGCGGTGTGGGTTATCAATTAAATGCGTTTGAATTAAATTAGATAACCACATTGGGTCTTTGAGCTCTTGCTTGACTTGCTCAATTGCAGCGTCCACATCCCATACTTCAATTGGGTCGCTATGATGAATTGCACTACCTAAACCATTTAAGATTAGGCTTAAACCATACGGAGTACCATCACCATTGATTTCACGTTGATGCAGTTCAATTTGATGCAAAATTGCATCAACTTCTTCTGAATTAATCGGTTTGGATGCGACATCTTTTAGAATATCCAATACACCATTTTTAAACTTTTCTGCATGTTCAGCATTTGAACCTTGCACACCACAATAGAACGTCATTTCAAAGTTGCTATCGTCCACGCCCATGAGTGGGCCAGTCGATTGTGCATAGTCACAGGTTTCTAAATAATGACGTAGTGGTGAAGCTGAATTTTCTAATAAAATCCCTTCCACTAAACGCATACCTAAACGCAATTTGACATCACTAGTTTCAGGCAGTAACCATGACAAAACATGATAGGTTTTATCTTTTAAATCTTCGCTATCCACTGCATAGCTTTCAGTGACTTCAACTGGTGCAGTTAGGCGTTGTTCAGGCGTTGAATATAAGGTTTGACCTTGAGAAAATTTATTTAAAGCGAGTTTCTCGAATTGTTCTTGTAAATCATAAGCACTTTGATTACCAAAGGTCATAAACACAGCATTACTTGGGTGATAATGGGTTTTATAAAAATCGACCAGTTGCTCATAACTTAAATCTGGAATGTCTTTTGGGTCGCCACCAGAGTTGTAGTGATAAGTCGTTGCAGGAAATAAATGATGCGCCAGTTGATGATAAAGCTGATCAGATGGTGAGCTCATCGCCCCTTTCATTTCATTGAACACGACGCCTTTATACACGGCTTGATCATTTTCCAGTTCAATCCGAATACCTTCTTGAGCAAAATCTAAAGGATTCAAATTTGCTGCAAACGCGGCATCTAAATACACACCCAATAAATTTTGAAAGTCTTTTTTGTTCTGTGTTGCAAAGGGATACGCCGTCCAGTCTGCCGCAGTAAAGGCATTCATAAACGTATTCAGTGAACGACGAATCATGAGGAAAAATGGGTCGCGAACTGGGAACTTTTCAGAACCGCACAAAGCCGTGTGTTCTAAAATATGCGCTGCACCTTTTGAATCCATTGGCTGGGTACGAAATGCGACTAAAAAGACGTTTTCATCGTTTTCAGTGGCTAAATGATAATGAATAGCGCCAGTGACTTTATGTTTATATTCAGAAACTTGAATATCGAGTGCTTCTACATGGTGTTGACGTAATAGCTGAAACGCAGGATGAATGGTGGATTGAATGCTTTCAGTAACATCGACAGTCATGTGATCTCCAATTGATCTATAAAAATGAATCTATAGAGTCTACGAAGAATAGCGACCAATATCTATGTAAATTATGCTGTTTTTCAATAAATGCACCAAATTAGATACAATCTTGAAGCATAGAAAAACCCTCTAAACTCACGGCTTAGAGGGTTCGATATTTGGTGGGCCCAGACAGACTTGAACTGTCGACCAACGGATTATGAGTCCGC
>JAVXBC010000146.1:0-6641 GCA_036660195.1 Acinetobacter sp. | reverse complement strand
TTGAGGAGACTCAAAGTAACATTCCACCAACACCAACACCAACACCAACACCAACGAAGTCGAATCTTAATTTGTCAAAAATTAAGTTAGATAAAAATAATTCTAGAATTAATTTAACTAAAAAGGGCGCAGGCTTTGGCAAAATTTCGGTGAATTTAAACTGGAATAAATCTGGAGCTAAATCAGAATCCTTTTTCCAAAAATTAACCCGTTCTAATTCAATCGACCTAGATTTAGGGGCGATGGTGCAGCTTAAAGATGGCAGTATTGATTTAGTCCAACCGCTTGGAAACCGATTTGGTCATTTTGACCAAGTGCCTTATATCAAATTAGATGCAGATGATCGTACAGGTGCATCTATAAATGGTGAAAATTTACATATTAATGGCAATCAATGGGATCGCATTGAGCGAATTGTCATCTATACCTATATTTATGAAGGTGCAGCACAATGGGCAGCAACAGATGGCATAGTGACCATTCGTCTTCCAGATCAACCTGAAATTGAGGTACGTTTAACTGAAGGTAATCAATTAAATACCTGTGCAATTGTAGAATTAAAAAATATAAATGGCGAAATTCAAGCCAATCGAGAAGTGCGTTATTTCAAAGACCAACAATTTTTAGATCAGTTTTATCGCTTTGGTTTCCGCTGGACCCAAGGCTCAAAAGATTAACTCTATCCATTTAATTTACATGTAATAAAAAAGAGGGAAAATTATGGCGATTTCATTAAATAAAGGTGGAAATCTATCTTTAAGTAAAACAGATCCATCACTTAACCAAGTCTTGATTGGCTTAGGCTGGGATGCTCGAGCTACTGATGGCGTAGATTTTGATTTGGATGCTTCGGCATTTTTATTGGCTGCAAACGACAAAGTTCGCGCTGAAACAGATTTTATTTTTTATAACCAAACGCGCTCTCCAGAAGGTTCTGTAGAACATACTGGTGATAACCGTACGGGCGCGGGTGATGGTGATGATGAAGCGGTTAAGATTGATTTAGCGAAAGTCCCCGCTGAAGTGCAAAAAATTGCCATTACCGTCACCATTCATGATGCTGAAAGCCGAGGTCAAAATTTTGGTCAAGTGCAAAATGCATTTATTCGCGTCGTCAATGATCAAACGAATGTTGAAATTGTACGTTTTGACTTAAATGAAGATTATTCAACAGAAACAGCGATGATTTTTGGCGAGTTATATCGTCATAACGGTGAATGGAAGTTCAGAGCCGTAGGTCAAGGTTATAACGGTGGTTTAAGTGCCATGTGCCGTCAATATGGCATCAGTATTTAAACTCTATTCTTAGGTGAAAAATGAAACATTTCCGTTTTTCGATCATCTTTACCATTATCTGCTTGGCCATTTCGGCATATTGGGGTTTTACCCATGGCCCCCAAGCAGGCTTAATGGCAATGTTCAAAGTATTGGCTATTACTGCAATTTTAGCTGTCATGGAGGTATCACTCTCCTTTGATAATGCAGTCGTCAATGCCTCTGTACTGAAACATTGGAACCAATTTTGGCGAACCCTGTTTTTAACCGTGGGTATTATCGTTGCTGTTTTTGGTATGCGACTCATTTTCCCATTGCTTATTGTGGGTGTCACAGCCGATATGAGCATGATTGAAGTGGCTAAATTAGCATTAAATGATCCCACAACTTATTCAGAAAAACTGATGGCCCATCATGCTGAAATCGCAGCATTTGGTGGCATGTTCTTATTATTGGTATTTCTGAATTTCTTGTTTGATGATGAAAAAGATGAACATTGGTTTCATTGGCTTGAATCAAAATTAGCAGATTTAGGCAATATTCAAGCAATTTCAGTTTTCATTTCATTGGTTGTTCTACTTATTCTAGCAAGTTACATCCCTGATGCATCACGTTTAGTTGTAATGATGGCTGGTGTTTGGGGTATTGTCGTCTATGTGGGTGTGAAAGTCATTGGTCATCTATTAGAAGGCAGTAGCAATGATGATGAATCTGAGAAATCAAATGGCGCAACTGCAACAGGTACGATTGTCAAAGGTGGTATTGGTGGTTTCTTATATTTAGAAGTATTAGATGCCTCTTTTAGTTTCGATGGTGTAATCGGTGCTTTTGCAATTACCAGTGATGTGGTAATTATAATGTTGGGTCTTGCCATCGGTGCGATGTTTGTCCGTTCAATGACTATTTAT
Organism: Acinetobacter sp.; assembly: GCA_036660195.1. Lineage (GTDB taxonomy): Bacteria > Pseudomonadota > Gammaproteobacteria > Pseudomonadales > Moraxellaceae > Acinetobacter. The sequence goes on along the minus strand of JAVXBC010000146.1, from coordinate 4,458 downwards.
CTGGTTGAAAAAGGTACGCTTGATGCTTATGTATATTTAGAACATGGTGCGCATTATGCAATTGGTGCACTTGCGTTGATTATGTTGGCGAGCGGCACAGGATTACATATTCCAGAGGTTATTACCGGATTGGTGGGGGTTGCCTTCATTGTTTGGGCTGTCATCTCTTCAATTTCATATAGTAAAAAGCAACAATCTTCATAAACGAAAGTTAAGGAAACAAAAATGGCTATTAATTTATCAAAAGGCGGAAATATCAATCTTTCCAAAACTGCTCCGACTATGAATAAAGTCGACTTGGGTTTAGGTTGGAATCCACGCGCAACTGATGGTAAAGCATTCGATCTAGATGCTGTCGCATTCTTAACAGGTGAGGATGGTAAAGTTCGTTTAGATGGTGAATTTATTTTCTTCAATCAAAAAACTTCACCATGTGGATCGGTTAACCATAAAGGCGATAACCGTACTGGCGATGGCGAGGGTGATGACGAAACAATTTCTGTAGACCTGTCTAAAGTTCCTCAAGAAGTTGCAAAAATTGTATTTGCTGTGACGATTCACGAAGGACAGCAAAATGGTCAAAACTTCGGTATGGTCGATAAAGCCTATATCCGTGTGATTAACCAAGATGCAAATGCAGAAGAGTTGGCGCGTTTCGACTTGTCTGAAGACGGTAGCACTGAAGTTGCGATGATTTTTGGTGAGTTATATCGCCACAATGGCGAATGGAAATTCAAAGCCGTCGGTCAAGGCTTTAATGGTGGTCTGGGTGTGTTAGCTGCAAGTTATGGTGTTGCAGTTTAAGCGAATCAATTAAGGTACTAAAAGAGTCATCTTTTAGTACTTGAAAGTAATTGGTATAAATCTATTTTATATTGAATTATTTTCAAGTACTAAATTAGAGAATAAAAATGCAGTTAGTTTCTGGACAAAAAATAGCACTCAATCAAGTTATTCAAAATGATCAAAAATTTACTTTACGTGTGCAATTTAAAGCAGCATTTGATGTCGATATATCCAGTTTTGGTATAGGACAAAACGATCAGCTTTTCCATGATGATTATATGACTTTTTATAATCAACCGCAGACACCTCACTGTGAAGTGCAATATCTTCAGCAAGAAAATTTGAATTTATTTACTTTTGATTTAAGTAAAATAAACGCGACACAGACTCCCCGATTTGTCATTTGTGCAACTGTGGCAAATGACCAAGCAACGATGAAAAATATTCAAAGTGGTCAAATTTCCCTTGTGAATCAGCAAGGCGAAGTATTGGCAAATTATCAATTAAATCCATCAAATTTTAGTCAAGAAAAAGCAGTCATGTTGACTGAAATTTACTTTAAAAATGATCTGTGGCGAATGGCTGCTGTAGGACAAGGTTTTAATGGTGGATTAATCGCATTAGTGAAGCATTTTGGTGGTGAAGTTGCTGAAAATATATCTTCTCCTGCCCATACAGTGTCTAAAATTGATTTAAAGAAAAAAGTTGTTTTAGATAAGGTGGAAAAATTTGCACCCCATTTGCTTGATCTGACTAAAAAATCACTGATTAGTTTAGAAAAAAATAAGTTACTTGAGGTAAAAGCAAGAGTGGCATTGATATTGGATTATTCAGGTTCAATGAGCCAACAATATAAATGTGGTGATGTACAGAAAGTTATGGATCGCATTATACCTTTGGCAATCAATTTTGATGACGATGGCAGCTTTGAGTGCTGGGCATTTGCAGAAAAAGCACTACGTTTAAATGATGTAAGCCTGAATAATTTAAATCACTATATAACCTCAGAACAAGGAGGCTATAAAAAATGGAATGCGGGAGCTGGCTATAATAATGAGCCTGCCGTTCTTGAAGAGGTCTTACATTATTTTACCAAAGAAAGCCCATCCAATTTACCGGTCTATATTGTTTTTATTTCTGATGGTGGTGTTTCTGAAGCTAGAAAAATTAAAAAGATTTTACAAGAGGCATCATTGCAACCCATATTTTGGCAATTTGTAGGTATTGGCGGCAGAAATTACGGTGTGTTAGAAAAATTAGATACCATGGAGGGGAGAGTGGTAGACAATTGTAATTTCTTTAAAATAGATAATATTGAAAGTATTTCTGAATCAATGTTGTATGACTTTTTACTTCAAGAATTTCCGATATGGTTAACAGAAGCAAAAAATAAAAATATCGTGAGAGGATAGGTAAATGTAATGGCAGAATTTAATCTTGTTGGTAGCCCAGAACCTTTTTTACATGTCAGCATGCAGCAAGGTGAAGCAATCTATTGTGAATCTGATGCTATGGTCATGGTTGAACAAAATCTTGAAGTTGGCGGTAAATTACGTGGCGGAATTTTCCAAGCGTTTATGCGTAAATTTACCTCTGGAGAGTCTTTGTTTCAACAGCAAATTAAAGCCGTGAAGGGTGCAGGAGAGTGTCTATTATCACCGAATTTGGATGGTGATATGCAGATTCTGGATGTGGGTCAACGACAGTATATTTTATCTGATGGTTCTTTTGTTGCAGCAACCGAAAACACCATGATCAAAGCAAAAGTGCAAAGTAATATAGGCGGTGCATTGTTCGGGGGCACTGGTGGTTTTGTGGTCATGGAAACCAGTGGGCACGGTAAAGTGTGTATTTCTGGCAGTGGAACTTTACTCGAGCTAGATATTACACCGGAGCAAGGAGAAGTCACCATCGACAATGGCCATGTTGCGGCATGGGATGCATCGTTAAATTATAATATTGGCATTCCAAGTTCAAGTAGCGGTGGCTTTGTTGGCAATATCGTGAATAGTTTTACGAGTGGTGAAGGTTTAGTGATTAAGTTCCGTGGACATGGCAAAGTGATTGTGTGTTCACGTAATCGTGCGAGTTATTTACAGTGGTTAGCTACGGCTTTAGGTCGTGGTCATTCAAATTCAAACTGAGGGAAATTATAAATGGGCATTAGCTTAGTAAAAGGTCAAAAAATTTCTTTAGAGAAAGGTGATGGTTCATCTTTAACTAAAATATTTCTTGGTGCAGGTTGGGATGTCGCAAAAAAAGGCGGTTTACTTGGCATGTTTGGCGGTGGTGGTGATTCGATCGATCTCGATGCCTCTGCAATCGTTTTTGATGAGAACAACAAAGCTTTAGATAGTATTTGGTTTGGTCAATTACAGAGTCGTGATGGCAGTATTAAACATTCTGGTGACAATCGTACTGGTGATGGCGCGGGTGATGATGAGGCGATCCATGTGGATCTGACTCAAGTTCCTAGCCAAGTAAAATCAATTGTATTTACAATCAGCAGCTTCCGTGGGCAAACTTTCGAAAAAGTTGAAAATGCTTTTTGCCGTGTAGTTGACGCCACAACCAATGTTGAAATTGCAAAATATAATCTTTCAGCAAAAGGTAATTATACAGCGTTAATTATTGCTAAAGTTTATCGTCACAATGGTGCATGGAAAATGTCAGCATTAGGCGAAACTTGTAATGGAAAAACAATTCAGGATATGGTTCCGTCAATTCTACCTGTTTTATAAGGGGCTCTAAATATATAGAGAGTTTGAGTTATTAAACTCTCTATATATAAATTTCATATTTTCTTAGTGACCATACTGCACTCTATATATTATCCCCATGATTTTTATAATTATCATTTAAACAATATTTATCAATGCTCAATAGAGCAAAGATTATAAATTTTTGAATTAACTTATTTTCTTATTCTGATAGATCGAGCTATATATTCACTATGGATTATGTAATTTGAGCATAGGCATACTGCCTTTATGTAGATATTACGAATAATAAATAGATGTCTTAGAACGGAATTTTATATGTCTGGTATGCTAATAGATATCGGAGGATAGTTTGAAATAATTTGCTGCCTAATAGTTTAGGCGATTTTATTATACTGAGCATTGATTAAAAATTTCATTAAATTCCCATTAAAGATTTCAATTATTTAGCTCTAGATTTTTAATAGTTTGCTGAGTAAATATTGCTATAATTCATGTAGACTTCCCCATAGTTTTGTGGCGGGACAATATAAAATAAAATCTGTCCTTTGCCTCTAGATTGGATGCATATGGAGTATTTGAAGTATAGTAATCCTGCTAAGTTTTCTTTAAATTTTTACAAAAATTGAAAATAAAGAGCAAAGGCTTGTATATTTCCAATATCGTGCTCGAGTTACATTTTGGCTTTATCAGACTTAGATTTTACTGACTGAATTTTGTGATGCTTGATTTTTCAAACTACTTCGAATGATTTCAATAAGATGACTTGATCGTAGATCATTCAGTTCTGTTATGAAATTTGCTTCTTAGATCAATGTTTTTATTGATTTAAAAAAAGCCCCCATCTTTCGATGAGGGCTTTTTTGAATTTGGAGCGGGAAACGAGACTCGAACTCGCGACCCCAACCTTGGCAAGGTCACCGAGATTTATGCCATTAAATGATGTTAACTA
>JAVXBC010000145.1:0-6721 GCA_036660195.1 Acinetobacter sp. | reverse complement strand
CTCAGGCGGTGACGTTTATGATGGTTGAAGAACACCTTAAACATCTTCTTCCTCCAAGCTTAATTGAAGAAATGAATCCATGGTTTGACTTAGCACGTCGTAGCCTCTCTACCCAAAACAATGTACGCCAATGGATTAACCGCGTACGCATTGTCCCTGCGACACAACCGCTGATTCCCCCGATTGTGGAGAAAACAGCACAGCAAGCCATCTATGAAGGACTGCTCCAAGACAAACAGCTGGAATGCGTTTATCAAGGCTTAAACCAAGCGGCTGAAGCAAAAACCTATACCCTCAACCCGCTGGCACTGGTTCAAAAAGGTGCAATTATTTATCTAATTTGTACCCGCCACGACAAAACTGATATTCAGACCTTTGCACTGCACCGTTTCAAATCAGCGACGGTTTTAAACACTCGTGCCTTACACCCAGTCAATTTTGATATCGATGAATATATCGAATCGGGTGCATTAGGTTTCCGTGTAGACTTTTCAAAACCTACAGAAACCGTTGCACTTACCCTGACTATGACTGAAATAGATGCGCTGTATTTGGAAGAAACCAAACTCAGTACCAATCAGGTTTTAGAACCGCTTGGAAATGGGCAAATCTTGGTTCATGCTACCGTACCTTTTACCAATCAACTGGTGTGGTGGTTACGTAGTTTTGGTCATAAAATTAGTCACATTGAACCTAAAGAAGTTCGTGATGCAGTTAATCAGACCATCACCGACTAAAATAAAAAAAGCCCCAAGTATTAGGGGCTTTACAGTCTTTTTGGTATTAGATATTTGAATTGCTTGGGTTTGTCGTTTTCATTGCTCATCTTGGTTTAATGCCTCCCCTAAACCAAGATAAGTGCGCTGTTTTTGGTGATTGATACAAACTAGCATTGGCATGCAAGCTCTCCACTGTTAAAACGGATCGATTTCATCGTCATGGTGTTGACCTCATGTTAAGAACGTAAAATCAATTTAAAATATGGCGATACTTTTGTGAAATAACATGATTGGCTATTTTTATCTGTTTTTATCTTAAACAACTCTTTTGCTTTGTTTATCTGCCAAAACAAAAAGCAGACCTTATGATCAAACCATAGTCAAAACCAATAGTTTAAAATTAAACGATAAAAAGTCCGCATTTCGCGGGCTTTTACTAAGAGAAAATCAGTGTTAATTTGATTTAAATTTCATATAATAAAAATATATATTTTTTAATAAGTTATAAAATGAGCTTCACAGTTAAAGATATTGCAAAAACATTAAAAGACAGCAAAAAACAAGGAACACCAGTAATTGTATTTACAGGTGCTGGTTGCTCCAAGAGCGCAGGCATGCCTTTAGCAAGCGAACTGATTTCTGAAATTAACAAGAAACATAAAGGTAATCTCAAAAGTCTGTCAGACCAAGAAAAAAAAGATTATGGCCTATGTATGAGTAAGCTCACTCCACATGAGCAAAAGACACTAATCGAAAAGCACATTACTAAAGCCAAAATTAATTGGGCACATATTGCTTTGGGTAGCCTTTTAAAAAATGGTTATTTAGGAAAAGTTCTTACTTTTAATTTTGACAATATTCTAAATCGTGCTTGTAGTTTAGACAATTTCTTCCCACCCATTTACGACTTAAAAGTTTTATCCAAAGAATACTTTTCAGCCATTCCGAATCAATCGATTGTCCACCTACATGGTCAATGGAGTGGTTTTGATTTAGCCAACTCTAGTGATTCCACAGAAAAGCAAGCTGAAAATCTAAAACACTATATTAAAGAAACAATAAACACATCACCGACTATGTTTATTGGATATAGTGGTGGAGCTGATGCTTTTTTTAAATTGGTTGAAGAAAATTTTATTGGTCATCATCGTTTATACTGGATTGATTATGGAAAAGAACCGAATTCCAATGTAAAAAAATTCCTTGAGGTAAACCCAAATCATCGTAATTTTATTGGTGAACAAGATGCTGATAAATTTTTATTAGAATTGGCAATTGAACTCAAATGTTTTCCGACGGAACTTTTCAAAGATCCGATCAAGCATTTAAAAGATATATGTGAATATGTAAATCCATTTCCTCTAACTACATCTGACGCTGAAATTGATATTTTAGAAGATACCAAGAAAACTTTAGCAATTGCAGATGCGAGCAAACCTGCAATTACACAGCTAAAATTGGCTGAACTTTTACACGCGAAAAAATTTGAGACTATAATTAATCAAGTAAAAAATCTTGATCTAACGATTAGACCTATCACAAAAATTATAGCCTCAGCATATCTAGGGAAATCTTTAACATTCCTAACAAAAGATGATAACCAATTTCAAAATAACTTCGATAAAGCCGTAGAGTTAGATCCTAATTTTTATCAAGCATATGCTCAAGTTGGTCTTCGACTTGTTCAATATTCAAATAAACAATATTCAATTAAACAATATTTAGAACAAGCTAAATATTATTTCGAGAAATGTTTTTCAATAAAACCTCATTTAAAAGATGATGTAGTTATTAGTAGTTTTGCTATCGCTTTATATAAATTAGCTACTTTAGATAATGATGAGGCTCTTTTAAATCAATCCATTGAACAATTTGAAAAAGTTTTAAAAATTCAACCTGATCATACCGATCATCTTGCCAACCATGCCATTGCTCTTTCTTCACTTGCCGAATTAAAAAATGATGAAGATCTGTTTAAAAAAGCTTTCAAACAATTTGAAAAGGTTTTAAAAATTCAACCTGATCATGCTGATGATCTTGGCAACCATGCTACTGCTCTTTATTCACTTGGCAAATTAAAAGAAGATGAGAATTTATTCAATAAAGCTTTCGAACAATTTGAAAAGGTTTTGAAAATTCAACCTGATCATGCCGACCATCTTGGCAACTATGGTAATGCTCTTTATTCACTTGCCGAATTAAAAAATGATGAAGATCTGTTTAAAAAAGCTTTCGAACAATACGAAAAAGCTTTAAAGATTCAACCTGATAATGCTACTAAAATTGGCAACTATGGTAGTGCTCTTTATTCACTTGGAAAATTAAAAGAAGATGAGAATTTATTCAATAAAGCTTTCGAACAATTCGAAAAATCTTTAAAAATTCAACCTGATCATGTCAATCATCTTAGTAACTATGCTAATGCTCTTTATTCACTTGGCAAATTAAAAGAAGATGAAAATTTATTCAATAATGCTTTTGAACAACTTAAAAAAGCTGTAAAAATACGACCAAATAGAACCTACAATTTAGCGTGCTATTATTCTATTATCAATGAACTTGATTTAAGTAAAGAAAACCTATTACATGCTGAACAGCATGATACTTTGCCAAATATCCCTTTTAAACATTTATCAGAAGATAAAGACCTAGACAATGTCCGCAACGAACAATGGTTTATTGAACTTTTAGAACGTTTAAAAACTAAAGAAGAAGCAGATAAGGTAGCATAAATAAAAAACCCGCATTCAGCGGGTTTTTTACAAAGTTAAAACTTTAAGCAGACTTTTTCGCTTGATTATTCTTACGAATCGTAATCATCACCAATTGAACCGCAGCAGGTGTTACACCTGGAATACGACCTGCTTGCGCCAATGTCTCAGGACGTACATCTTTCAATTTTAAAGTAATTTCACGAGATAAACCTGAAACAACATCATAATTAAAATCGGCCGGAATTTTGGTTTCTTCCAAACGCTTCATTTGCGCGACGTCTTCATGCTGACGGTTAATATAACCTGCATATTTCACCGCGATTTCAATTTGATCGCCCACTTGTGCAGAGACTTCAGAACCTGTGAGCTCCGCAATTTGAGCAAATGAAATATTCGGACGTTTTAACAAATCAATCGCAGAACACTCTTTCGATAAATCTGCACCCGTCATTTCGACAAACTTTTTGCCCATTGGGTTGTTTGGTGCCGCCCAAAGGTGTTGTAAGCGACCTGTTTCCAGTTCAACCGCTTCCATTTTTTCACAGTAAGCTGCCCAACGCTCATCATCCACCAAGCCCATTTCACGACCCACTGGGGTTAAACGTTGATCCGCATTGTCTTCACGCAGCATCAAACGATATTCGGCACGTGAAGTAAACATACGGTACGGTTCTTTCGTGCCGAGCGTGATCAAGTCATCCACCAATACACCCATATAGGCTTCATCACGTTTTGGTGTCCATTGTTCTTGATCCCACGCACGACGCGCAGCATTTAAGCCTGCAAGCAAGCCTTGTGCACCCGCCTCTTCATAACCTGTCGTACCATTGATTTGACCGGCAAAGTACAAGTTATTGATGGCTTTGGTTTCTAAAGTAAACTTCAACGCTTGCGGGTTGAAATAATCGTATTCAATAGCATAGCCCGGACGTAAAATGTGCGCATTTTCCATCCCGCGAATTGAACGAACCAATTCAAACTGCACATCAAACGGAAGTGAAGTTGAAATACCATTTGGATAAAGCTCATGTGTATCTAGACCTTCAGGCTCTAAGAATACTTGGTGTGAGTCTTTATCAGCAAAACGGTGAATTTTGTCTTCAATGGATGGGCAGTAACGTGGGCCTACACCTTCAATAACACCAGTGTACATCGGTGAACGGTCTAAACCGCCGCGGATGATGTCATGGGTTTTTTCATTGGTATGTGTAATATAACAATTCACTTGTTCAGGGTGCATAGATGCATCACCCATGAATGACATAGTCGGTGATGGGAAATCACCTGGCTGTGGAATCATCACAGAAAAATCAACTGAACGCGCATCAATACGTGGTGGCGTACCTGTCTTTAAACGACCTACTGGCAAATTCAATTCACGTAAACGGTGTGCCAGTGAAATTGAAGGTGGATCACCTGCACGGCCACCGCTTGATTTTTCAAGCCCTACGTGGATTACACCACCTAAGAACGTCCCTGCGGTGAGTACAACTGTTTTCGCATCAAAGCGAATACCCGTTTGAGTTACAACACCCTTTACAGTATCACCCTCAACAATCAGGTCGTCTGCGGCTTGTTGGAAAATATCGAGATTTGCTTGGTTTTCTAAAGTGTCACGAATCGCGGCTTTATAGCGAATACGGTCTGCCTGTGCACGTGTTGCACGAACGGCTGCACCTTTACGTGAGTTTAGGATACGGAACTGAATACCACCTTTATCGGCAGCCAATGCCATTGCACCGCCCAAGGCATCAATTTCACGCACCAAATGCGATTTACCAATACCACCAATTGCTGGATTACAGCTCATCTGCCCTAAAGTCTCAATATTATGAGTTAAGAGTAAAGTCTGTCGCCCCATACGTGCCGCAGCCAATGCTGCTTCTGTACCTGCGTGACCGCCGCCGATAACAATGACATCGTAAACTTTAGGATAATGCATAGTGGTAAAGGAGATTAAAAAATGATAACGAAAGATTATAGCAAATTTTCGATTGTAAGTTGACAGATTCCGTGGAATTTATTGTATATGCGGTGCTGTGCTTACTGCGCCAGCGCTAGGTTTATGTAATTTCACTTGCAGAGCAATAGCAAAAACTCAACAAAGGATGCGTTTTGTTACCTGAAAAGCCTTGTATTAATTTGATCATTTTTTATCCTATAGGTTGATCATACAACAACCAAAGGTAAGCATTATGAATAAGAAGATTCTTTTTTCATCCATTCTCTGCGGTTTATTTTTTTCGCCTTTTGTATCAGCCAACGACAAAGTTGAAAAGGTCTATGATAGTCAACGTTATCAACAAGTCTGTAAAGGCAAGTCACAAGGAACAGCGGTTAGTTTTGCCTATCGAGGCATTATTTGGAATGGTACCTGTGAAACTCAATTTTTCCCGAGCTCAAAAAATGCCAATATTCATGGTGATGAAGCTGAGTTAGCCAGCATTTGCCAAGGCGACTCAAAAGCGACATCAATCAATATCGAAGGTAAAGAAATCAAAGGCAAATGTGCCCTTGGTTTTGTAGCGCCTAAACCAAGAATGTAAGCAAAACAATTTAAAGTTCATGCTATATTGAGGGTAAAAAATAGTCCATTTTTTACCCTTTTTTCGACCTTGTAAATTATTGAATTCTGTATACACTCAAAAAACACAAAAGATAAAAACGAATAAAAAAGGTATTCCATGGATTCGGAATTGTTTACAGTTTTTTTGCCTTTGACTTTGGCATTAATGATGATGGGTCTTGGTTTACACCTACGCCCAGCTGATTTTTATCGCCTCACACTGCACCCCAAAGTCATTTTCATCGCGTTATTTTCACAGTTGGTGCTACTGGTGGGCATTGCCTTCCTGATTTGCCAGTTTTTAAATTTAGCGCCTATTTTTGCGATTGGTTTGATGCTCGTTGCAGCCTCACCGGGTGGGCCAACGTCAAACCTATTGACCTATTTATTTAAAGGTGATGTTGCGCTCAACATTACTCTTACAGCCACGAACTCCATCATTTCAACACTAACACTCCCTTTTATTATTAATTTTTCACTGATGTACTTTCTACAAACATCACAACCCGTTGACATGCCGGCCATGAAAATGATGAAAGTTTTTTTCATCACTCTACTTCCTGTCAGCATGGGCATGTTTTTACGTTATTACTTTCCAAAACTTGCCGACAGATTAAACCGCCCAATGCGTATTTTGTCTGCAAGCTGTCTTCTTTTTATCTTTTTTCTCGCACTGTACTTAGAGCGACATAATTTTGTTGAATATGTGTTTGAGATTGGGC
>JAVXBC010000144.1:0-6758 GCA_036660195.1 Acinetobacter sp. | reverse complement strand
TCGGGTGCAGAACCAATACATCTTTATCTTTTAAAACAACACCATTGCAAACAGGATGGTAGCGAAATGTTTTCCACATTCCGTCAGCTGGACCAGGTAAACAGTCAACCATTGGATAAGCACTTTTACGTTCATAGAGCCAACGTTCGGCATCAAAAATAACTTCAGCAGGCTTTTGTTCCTGGCATGCATTTGAAGTTGTGCGAACCTTTGTAGGCCATGAATCAATCACTGATTGTTCAGGCACAATGCTTTCTTGGGTTTGGATTAAATTCATGCAGACTCTCCAATCGTTTGAATGCGAACGACGGTAGCCATTTCTTCCAGCCAAACAGCTTTTTCTGAAAGATCGATAAATTCATAATCTAAAGCAGCAGTTATGAATGATTCAGCCTGAGCTTGTGCTGTAATAAAATCATGCTGATTTGTTGCGTTGGAGATTGCTTTAATAGCACTTTTAATTTGAATGGAAGCACGGGTTTTGAACCAAGCATTATCTTTGACGGGATCTGACTCTGGTAGACCAAAATCATCAGCCGTGATGCGGGCAAGCATAATTTGATCAAGCGGATCAGGTTTGTTAAGTTTCTTTAACATATCGACACCCAATTAAATAAGTAAAGTTAATTTGTCTAATTAAATTAACTTTACTTAAAAAGAGTGTCAACTATTAAATTAACTTTTCTTAATTATTTTTTATTGGGCGAAAAAAAACCGACACAAGTCGGCTTTTAGATAAGATTAAATAAATTTTTTACTAGGTGTGAACTTACCAACATATTTGCCGCGATATAAAGCATTTTCTTTAAGCGGGATGATGTTTGGTTGGAAATTTTCATTTAAAGCTTTTAAATATATTTTGTTAAATTCTCTTACCAAAGCTTTAAAAGTTGCTTCATCATCTTGAAAAACAACAATCATTTCGCCAGTTTGTACACTTTCGAGATCCCAATCTGGATCGATACAAATAAAATCACCATCATTAAATTCAGGAGCGTTACTGATTCCTTGGCAAATTAAATAAAAACTATTTTTTCCTGCTTCTGGAGGTCCAGGAAGCCATTTTTCAATCTCGTGAGGTTGGATTGATCTTACATTAGTCATGTTTCCGCATTGGATATAAGTCAAGACAGGGAGCATCCGTGTTACTGGTCTGTAATCTTTTACATTATCAGAAGTTTCTGATTTTCCATACATTATGTAGTCAGTTGTTGTGTTTAAAACTTCTGCTAGAGTACTTAGATGTTCATGTTTAGGGACATTTACATCATTTTCCCATTGAGAAATGGCAACACTTGAAGGACCAATTTTGGCTGAAAGATCTTTCAATGTGAGTTTTTGAGCTTTTCTTAAGTCTCTTATTCGCGCTCCAATTGTATCCATCATTTAAAACCTTAAAAATTTAACTTATCTTAATTCTTGACTCGTAAAGTTTAGTTGTGTTTAATTAATTAACTTTACTTAATTTTACGAGATTAAAGATGACTCTTGATGAAGCAAAGCAGAAATTGAATTGTAAGAAATCCAAAGATCTTGCTGCATTTTTGGAAATTTCCCCAGAGGCTGTAAGCCAGTGGAACCCTAAATGTATTCCAAAACGTCGTGAATATGAGGTTTTGGAAAAAGCATTACTGCTTGGTTTTGCACATAAACAAACTGTAAATCAGAACTTTGCTGAAAGTAATGTCTAATCTTGGGAGTGAATTGGATATGTCAGAATTTTTATCAAATTTTGCTGCAGAGAATTCCGTCTTACCTTTGGACGTTGCAGTTTATCGAGCATGTAAAGACCGGCATGGTAGTAAAGCGGCAATTGCTGAAATAAATGGGTTTAACCCAATGGTTTTTAGTAAGTGCGTGGATATTAATAACGACCAGTACCACTTGCATCCAGAGCATATTGAAGCAGTTTTAAATCACACCAAAGACATTCGTATTTTAGAGAGTATGGCTGCTTCACATGGTACTGCCGTGGTTTATGAACTTTCAGGAAATCTTGATATTCATGAAATTGGTTTTCTAGAAAATATTGGCAAAGTATCTAATCGGGTGGGAGAGCTTTTTAGCACTGTGAGTAATTCGCTAAAAGATGGGCGAATTGCAGAAGTTGAAATGGCAACTATCGAAAAAGATGCAATGTGCCTGATCGCAGCAGTTGCACAGTTAAAAAAATTGGCTCGTGCTAAAGCTGAACGTGATGCGGAGTTTGAATAATGGCACTTTCGTTTGATCAAGTTCGAGATGCTGCTCAGGGCCGTTGGAAAGATTTAATTTTCCCCGCATTCGGAATTGTGGTTCCTGCTAAAAAGTCGGTTCATGGACCATGTCCCATTTGTGGGGGTAAAGACCGATTTCGGTGTGATGATAAACAGGGTAAAGGCACATGGTTCTGCAATGTGTGTAGAGCAGGTGATGGATTTTCTTTAATTGAGAAATCCCGTGATATGCCTTATTCACAGGTTTTAACTGAAGTTGGGGCTGTTGTCGGCTTGTCGGCAGAAACCAAAGTCACAGATGCAGACCGCAAAAAATGGAAAGAAAAAGCAGAAGCCCAGGTTAAAGCTGCTGAATTGGAAGAGCGTAAAGCGCAAGAAGCTGCTGCTAAACGTGCTGCCCGTATTTGGACATATAAGTCGGCTGACCGGGAGTGTCCATACTTAGAGCGTAAACAAGTAAAAAACCATGGTTGCCGTATTAATGGTAAAGGAAATTTGATAGTTCCGTTATTTGATAAAGAAGGAAAAATCTGGAACGTGCAAGAAATTCATGCAGATGGCCATAAGCCATTTTTGCCTGGTGGACGTGTTAGTGCATGTTTTTACATGATTGGCCAAGTGAGCCAAATTGACCAAATTATTTGTATTGCTGAGGGATATGCCACAGGTGCAAGTATTCATGAAGCAACAGGACACGTCACAGTTATAGCTTTTAATTCTGGAAATATAGATAAAGTGGGTAAAGAAATACGAGCATTGCACTCTCATGCACGTCTAGTGTACTGCGCAGATGATGACAGTCATTCAACTCCACCAGATGCAGGCTTAAAAGCCGCTAATAGAGCTGTGGCTGCAACAGGCGGTATTGTGATTCTTCCCGAATTTAGTCAAGTGGTGAACGTATGAGTGAAGAGGAAATTTTAGAGCAGCCACAATCAAATTCTCACCCATCTGATTTCAATGACCTGCATGTGATGTCAGGGTTAGCAGAGGTGCGTGCGCAGATAGAAAGCGGTATTTCTACGCAATGTTCTGCTTTTGCCGTTTCCCCGAACCCCCTTTTACAAGCCGACCACGTTTTGGGGACGACTTCGGGAGGTGAGGAAAATCAGATAGTTACAGGTCAAGTTATTCCTAAGGATGATTTCTCACTAGATTTTGCGCCTGCCATGAATCAAGTTTCCGAAAGTGGCGAGCGGAAACCTCAAGGGGATGGGGAAAAACCAGATAAATTGCAGGATGCTTTACAGCGTTATGCAGTTATTGCATGTAGTAATGATGCATTTGACCTTAAAACAAAGCATAAATTTAAGATTTCATCTTTAAAACATACGTTAAGCGCAGTATTTAAGCACTGGTATACACACGAAGACCGAAAAACGATTGAAAAAGATGAAGTAGAGCAGTTGCTAGTGGAAGAGGCGGGTTTTGTGGCGCCCAATATGAGTAAAAATTGTGTACTACTTAAAGGTGAAACGTTTTTATACGACAAGTCTCTAAATCGAGTAGTTGCATGGTCAGCTGCACAACTGATGTATCCGCATGAGTACAAGAAATGGATTGAGAGTCCAACACGAAGTGAAATTGATTATGAAAAATTGATCTTTGATCCAACTCGAAAAATTGATATTGATCCAAATTATATCAATACCTTTGAGGGGTATTCAGTCAATCAGCTTTTGGATCAGGATCAAAAACGTCTTGAATATGGCATAACTCGGTCACGTTGCGCTGGGATTTTGAAAATGATTTGGTCTTTGTGCAATGGAGATTTAGATATTGAGCAGTGGTTGATTCAATGGCTGGCCTATCCTTTGCAGAATGAGGGTCAAAAGGCACACAGTGCTGTTTTAATGGCTAGTCATATTCAGGGTTCAGGAAAGACCACACTATTTGAAAAGGTCATGGGTGGTATTTATGGAAAATATCACCGAGTGATTACCTCTCAGGAATTGGAAAGTCCCCAATTCAATGGTTGGTTGAATAATGCAGCTTTTATTTTTGGTGAAGAAATTGCGACCAATGCTACTAAATATAACGTTACGCCTTATTTGAATGCATTAATTACAGCAAAAAGTGTCACGATTAATGAAAAGCAGCGTCCGCAAAAACAAGTCCCTGCTTATTTCAATATGGCCTTTGCATCAAATGAAAATATTCCATTCCCCTTACATGGTGAGGCACGTCGGTGGTTTGTGATTGCTCCAGAAAGTAAGCTTGATGAAAAATTAAGTGAACAGGTATATGCAGAAATTGCAGGCGATGGTTTAGATGCATTTTATACATATTTGCTTTGCGTTGACTTAGATAATTTTAAGCATGACAAGCCACCAATAACCGATGCAAAACGACTGTTGCTTAATGCCAGTAAGCGATCTATTGAAGTATTTATTGATGAATGGGTGGCAGGTGAAACCAAATATAAATGCATAAGTTGTAAGGCAAAGCAGCTCTATGACTCATACAAGGAATGGGCTTCATCATCCCTTGAACACAAATATTCATATCGAAAATTTACAGAGGATTTAAAGAAAATTGATGGGATTAAATTGCTTGAGAAGCAGCGCTGGAGATACGGGCGAGAGGAAGGGCAATCATTAATTATTTCCATTGGTGATCGTCCTGATGGCAAAACCGATATGGATTGGTATGGTGAATGTGCAAATGATTTTGAAAAGGGGGTTCCTGATGTTCTTGACAAACGAGTGGTTTGAACCTAATATTTTTCACGCTAAAACAATGGTTTGTGGCCAGTTGTATGTGAATGATGGGAATAACAAAAAACCTCATTCACACGCGCGTTCACATGGTAATTGCTTGAATAATAAAACTATATTAAAGCAATGTGAACGAGTGAGTAATTTCTCATGCGTATACGTGAGAAATTATTTTTTAATCCCTTTCTCTATATCTTTCCGCGCTATTTTAAGTGTATTTATTTTTTTTCTTTTCGCGTGTGTGAATATTTTATTATTCACTCATTCACATTTAAATAAAATAAATATAAAAACAATGGCTTACCATGTGAATGACTTAAAAAAGTCATTCCCAAGTCATTCACATGATTCACATGAGGGCTGACCAATGGAAAAATTCCTACGTTTGCTCAATCCAAAATCAATCGACTATGGTGCTGATCGCATTGACGGAGGTTCGCCTTCATTGACTGCTCAAGATGTAGTACTTGCAATGAGTTATGCAAAATTAACTCAGTTTGAGGACAACTTACTTCGCCTTAAATACTTTGGTGCAAACACAAAATCGAATGTAAAAATTTTTAGTGAAATCTTGGTGGGCAAGTATGAGTCGAAATTTACTGAATCAGGTGTAAGCCATGATTATCATCAATCGATATTACTGATTGCTGTGACAGAGTTTTGTTTAGTGCCTGCCAGCTATAAACCAACTGAAAGAGCTAGAGCCGCACTTTGTGGCTGGAGTGATACCACTGTACGGAAACATATAAAAATATGGGTAGATCGGGTAATTCAAGATCTAAACATGGAGTTGTCAAATGGCGAAGATAAAATTTTTACTCAGGTAAGTAAAATTAAGTAAACTTTATAATTGACACAAAAGCAAAGATAAGTTAATTTTTACCACAATGGAAAACTGTATTTAAAACGCTGTAGTTCTCCAGTGAGTCGTGAGACTCAATTTAAAGGCTGCATGTTCTCTCAGAGGTTCATGCAGTTTTTTTATGCCCACAAGATTGCCACGGTGACAGTCTTGTGGGTTTTTTTATGGCCGAGTTCGTTGGTGATTGTATGGGTAAGCGTGAACGGGATGAGCACTGGAAAGAACATGAACGTGCTGTGGCCAAAGCAGAAAAGGCAAAAGCTAAGTCATTGATGGATGATAAATCCAAAGCATGGCGTAAAGCATGTGCTGATTATTTATTGGTAAATAATTACTGCCATGATTGTGCAAAGCGTGGTTATACAAGCCCAGCAGAGCAGGTTGCCCACCTTGTAGATCCGACAAGCCAAGTTAAATTTTGGAATATTCAAAACTGGCAAGCATTGTGTGAACCATGCTTTCAGCGAATCAATGAGGGCAAAATGCTGACAGTGCATGAACCCATTCCCAAAGACGCGAAATTATATACGGTGAAGTGATGACACGATTAGCAAAGCTTGGTGGTTCATTGCCAACGTTGAAGAGTAATCAACCAACATTGACCACCCAGAAGAATTATGGGCAAGGCCGTGGCGGTAGACCTTGGCAGCGATTAAAGCATGCGGTTCACGTGCGTGATGGATGGACTTGTTGCAAGTGCCAACGAGTAACCATGAATCTTGAGTGTGACCACATTGTCAACAAGGCTCAAGGCGGTACGGATGATCTGGACAACCTCCAGTCGTTATGCAAGCCATGCCATGACGAGAAGTCGCAGAAGGAAAGTAAGCAGGGTCAGCAAAGATTTTATAGTGAATGACACTTCTAATCCCTGTCGGCAACGGCAGGGATTTTTAATTCGTGGAACATACAAAGATATTCATTCTATTAAGGTTTTCGTGGAACATCTTAATAAAATTAATA
>JAVXBC010000143.1:0-6950 GCA_036660195.1 Acinetobacter sp. | reverse complement strand
AATCAATTTCAGGGCTAATGTAATCTCTATCTCCTTATGTTGCAGGCAGATCATTGGATATTGCGATTTTAGATAAATTAATCCGCTTTCAGTTGATGCCAATTTGCAACATACAAATTGCTTAAAATCATAAATGCTAGAAAGATCATCATCATTCTTTGCATTGTTTCGATTAGGATTTTTCCATGAAAAAGCTAATAACTCTTTTAATCACTGTATCAGTGATCTTGCTTGCTGCATGCAGCAAACCCGCTGATCAAAAGGCAACAGATTCAAAAACTGCCAATGGATTAAAAACCGTCGTGATCGCATCGACTGGTTCAGATGCTGATATTTGGCGTTATATCGCCACTTTACCTGAGACCAAAGCCGCAGGTATTCAGATTGAAGTGAAAAACTTTACTGATTATGTGTCGATGAATACTGCGGTGGCCAATCAAGAAGTCGATCTCAATGCCTTTCAATCATACGCTTATCTGGTGGCATTCAATGCTGCCAATAAAGATAAGATTGCGCCCGTTTCAACCACTTACTTAGAGCCTATGGGGATTTATTCAAATAAGGTCAAGAAAGTTGATGAATTTGCAAATGGTGCAACCATTGCCATTCCAAATGATGGTGCCAATGAGTCTCGTGCATTATTGTTATTACAAAGTGCGGGAATCATTAAACTTAAGGCAGACTTTGATCCAGTCAAAGGCACACCTGCCGACATTATTGAAAATTCAAAGAATATTGTGATCAAGCCGATTCAGATGGCGACTGCTGTTCGAGTTAAAGATGAAGTCGATGCGATTTTATTGGGCAATACCTTGGCAATGGAAGGTGGCTTGAACGTACTCAAAGATGCGATTTTCTATGAGCCTGTTGATCAAAGTACCAAGTTGAATGTCAACGTTTTGGTGGCAGCAGATGCGCGTAAAAATGATCCAATTTTGCAAAAAGTCGGTGCGCTCTATCATACCGAAGCGGTTAAACAATATGTGCAAAAACACTTTGCAGGCACCAAAGTCGACGTGAATAAACCGACTAGCTATTTCACCGATGCAAATTCGTAATTTAATTTTTTCCAGAAAACAGGCAAAATGATTTTGCCTGTTTTCTTTTTTGCTTAGTATTGATGCCATGATCGAATTTAAAAATATTTCAAAACACTATCAGCTGAAAGATCAAACCATTCACGCACTGGATCAAATTAATCTTGAGATTCCAGCAGGCAGTATTTTTGGCATTATTGGCTATAGTGGCGCAGGTAAAAGTACCTTAATTCGTTTGATCAATTTACTTGAACGCCCTTCTCAGGGACAAGTGATAATCAACCAACAAGATTTTACTGCGATGGATGCACGGACTTTACGTCAAGAGCGTGCTCATATTGGTATGATTTTTCAGCACTTTAATTTACTACAAAGCAAAACAGTGTCTGAAAATATTGAAATGCCGCTGAAATTACTCGGTCATAGCAAAATAGAACGACAAAACCGCTTGAATGAACTGCTCGAATTTATTGATTTAAAACATAAAAAAGAGGCTTATCCTGATGAATTATCGGGTGGTCAAAAACAACGTGTCGGCATTGCCCGTGCGCTCGCCAATCATCCTAAAATTTTACTCTGCGATGAAGCGACCTCTGCACTCGACCCGCAAACCACACAATCTGTTTTGGCATTATTGAAAAAAATTAATCAAGAACAAGGTATTACTATTGTCATGGTGACGCATGAAATGGATGTGATTGAATCGGTCTGTGATTATGTGGCGGTCATGGAAGCAGGAAAAGTCATTGAAACTGGAACGACTCTAGATATTTTCAGCCGACCCCAACATTCCACCACGAAGACTTTTATTCAAACTGTTTTACAACAGCAACTACCGATCAATATTTTAAATAATCTGGAACATCAGCATCATAATAGTATTTATAGTTTGCAATTTTTAGGCACATCGGCACAAGAAACCGTGGTGCAAGCGGTAATTAAACAGTTTGATCTGAGTTTAAATATTTTATTTGCCAATATGACTGAAATTAACGGCACTGTGATTGGACAAATGTTTGTACAACTGCTCGGCGATGAAACCATTATTCAGCAAGCGATTGAATTTTTAGAGCAACACGGCGTGAAAGTTGAACAGTCAGGAGTCAGCCAATGAGAGATTTCATCGTGCAATGGCTGACGCAAATCACCGCCCCGTTTTGGCAAAGTTCGCTCAGCATTGATCAATTTGTCACTGCACTACAAGAAACTTTTCAAATGGTGTTTTTTTCGCTGCTGTTTGGTTGTATTTGGGGGCTGATTCAAGGCATCACTTTAGTGGTCACACGTACAGGTGGCATTTTACAAAATCGAGCGATTTACTATGTGCTCAATCCACTTGTAAATGCACTGCGTTCCCTGCCCTTTATTATCTTGCTAATTGCAGTCATTCCTTTGACTAAAATACTGGTCGGAACGTCGATTGGCACATGGGCAGCGATTGTCCCTTTAACCATATATGTTGGGCCTTATTTGGGTCGTTTAATTGAAACCTCCTTACTTGAGGTGAATGCAGGAATTATTGAATCGGCGCAAGCGATGGGTGCAAGTCCTTGGCAAATCATCTTTAAGTTTATAATTCCTGAAGCACGCAGTTCCTTGATTTTAAATTTGACGACGGGAACGATCACGCTGATTGGTGCGACTGCAATGGCAGGTGCTGTCGGTGCAGGCGGCATTGGTGATTTGGCGATTTCCTATGGTTATCAACGTTTTGATACTAGCGTGGTGATCTTAACTGTCATCGTGTTGTTACTTTTAGTTCAACTGGTGCAAATGCTTGGCGATTGGTTGGCGAAATTACGCTAAATCATCACAAAATATACCAATTAGGATGCGACTATGGCTTATCAAATTCATGTGCTTGACGTTAAAAATGCCTTAAAAAACTATATTTGGTTGCTGGAAGATAGCTCAACCAAAGAAGTTGTGGTGATTGATCCCACCGAAGCCAATTTGGTCAAAGACTTCTGTCTTGAGCATCACTTAACGCTCAAACAAATTTGGCTGACCCATTGGCATCGTGATCACACCGATGGCGTGTCAGGATTATTAACTGATCAAAATATCGTGGTCTATGGCCCACGAGATGAATTAACTAAAATTCCGCTGCTGTCACATCCTTTGCAACACAACGATCATTTTTATTTTAATGATTTAAAAGTTGAAATTATTGCCACGCCAGGTCATACATTCGGACATATCGTTTATTTTATTGAAGAAATAGAAAGCGTATTTTGCGGCGATGTGATGTTTGCAATGGGATGCGGAAGAATCTTTGAAGGTACAGCCGAACAAATGTACCACTCACTCAATCGACTGGCGGCGTTGCCGATTCAAACCAAAGTCTATTGTGCGCATGAATACTCGCTTGCAAATGCAGAATTTGCATTGACGGTCGAACCTGAAAATTTCGCACTACAGCAACGCTTTGAACAGATCAAATTACTAAGAGAAGCAAATCAAATTACTTTACCGAGTACCATTGAATTAGAACTAGAAACCAATCCTTTTTTACGTGCGGAAAGTGCCGAAGAATTTGCCCGAATTCGTTTGCTCAAAGATCAATTTTAATTCACCAATTTTTACATGAGTTACATATTGATAAATAAATCTATGAATTTAGCCTTTAAATAATCGCTATGCCTCCTTATTAATAAATATAAATTAAAAGGAGTTCAAAAAATGAAAAATACCGTGGTCAAAGCAAAACATTTATTGGCCTTTCGTATTTGGCTAGAAAAATTAGGCTATTCAGTGAAGACTTTGGCCGATAACCGCGGTTTCACTTTTCGCTTTCAAAAAGAATATGGTTTAGTCACAGGTGATTTGTCTGGAAATGCCTTAGCCATGCAACTTGGCGAAGAATTTGAAGACCATTTAAAAGCATGAGAGATGATAAACTCAGCTCAGAATTTATAAACAACGAAATCACGCATATAAATTTGTCATTTTTAAATCACTCGATCGTCAATTCGACATTTTCTCGACTACTGTTAAAAAATAGCATTGGAACACAAGCCATTTCACAGTATCATAATGCCCTAGTCGAGGGATGCTGCGACAATTGACGATTTTTTCAAATCGGCACAATTTGCCAGGCTCGACATGAGAAGCAACGCTTCGCAAGGCATCGCTTCGTAAGCAACGGCATCCGCGAACAGAACGATCCAATCTATTTTTCTAGGAGATCCTTATGAACGCGGTGAATGCTTCATTTACAGATTATAAAGTTGCCGATATTTCCCTTGCCGACTACGGCCGTAAAGAAATCAAACTCGCTGAAGCAGAAATGCCAGCCTTGATGGGTTTACGTCAACGCTATGCAGCTGCTAAGCCACTTGCAGGCGCAAAAATTTTGGGTTGTATTCACATGACAATCCAAACTGCAGTTTTAATTGAAACACTCATCGAACTCGGTGCAGAAGTTCGTTGGACGTCATGCAATATCTTCTCAACTCAAGACCATGCTGCCGCTGCAATTGCTGCGCGTGGTATTCCAGTATTTGCTTGGAAAGGCGAAACTGAAGAAGAATATGAATGGTGTTTAGAACAACAAGTTAATGTCAATGGCACACCTTGGGATGCCAACATGATCTTGGATGATGGCGGTGACCTTACCTCACTTGTGCACGACAAATATGCTGCGCTTTTAGATAACATCCACGGCATTACCGAAGAAACCACCACAGGCGTGGCACGTCTTTTAGACATGTGGAAAGATGGTTCTTTGAAAGTTCCTGCCATCAATGTCAATGACTCAATTACCAAGTCAAAAAATGACAACAAATATGGTTGCCGTCACTCGCTAAATGATGCGATCAAACGCGGTACCGACATGCTATTATCTGGTCGTCGTGCATTGGTGATTGGTTATGGCGATGTGGGTAAAGGCTCTGCTCAATCATTACGTCAAGAAGGCATGATTGTACGTGTGACTGAAGTTGATCCAATTTGTGCGATGCAAGCCTGCATGGATGGCTACGAAGTTGTTTCTCCATACAAAAATGGCGTACAAACTGGCAAAAAAGAAGACATCAACCAAGACTTACTCAGCAATACTGACCTAGTGGTAACAACTACAGGTAATTACCACGTGTGTGATGCTGCAATGCTCGATAGCTTAAAAGCAGGTGCAGTAGTCTGTAACATTGGTCACTTTGATACAGAAATCGACACTGCCTACTTACGTGGTTATAAATGGGTAGAAGTGAAACCTCAAGTACATCAAGTGTATCGTTCAGAAGATGAAAACAATTATTTGATTTTGCTTTCTGAAGGTCGTTTAGTGAATTTAGGTAATGCGACGGGTCATCCATCACGTATCATGGATGGTTCATTTGCCAACCAAGTTTTGGCGCAAATGCATTTATTTGCTGAAAAATTTGCAAATCTTCCTGCAAGCGAAAAAACTGCAAACATTCGCGTTGAAGTATTACCTAAAAAGTTAGATGAAGAAGTTGCTGCAGCAATGGTCATTGGTTTTGGTGGTGTAGTGACTCAACTCACACAAGTTCAAGCCGATTACTTAGGTGTTGCAGTCGAAGGCCCATTCAAAACTGACGCTTATAAATATTAATTTTTGATTAAATCTCTCCTAACCCCTCTTTAATCAAGAGGGAAATATTACGTATCTAGCGTCATGCACGATAAGTGATACTCCTCCCTTTGAACAGGGAGGTTGGGAGGGATTCTTAAAGGCTTTGACATGAGCAGACACATCCCTATTTCTTTTGAATTTTTCCCACCCAAAACGGATGCGGGTGCAGAAAAACTGCGCATCGTGCATCAAGAATTACAGCTCCTGAATCCTGAATTTTTCTCGATTACTTATGGCGCTGGTGGTTCAACCCGTGAACGCACACTTGCTGCAATTAATGATTTTAATGGTAAAGGCACGCCTGTAGCCCCTCACTTATCTTGTATTGGTGATGACAAAGCTCGTATTGCTGAGCTGTTAGATTTATACCAATCTCAAGGCATTAATCGCATCGTGGCTTTACGCGGTGACTTGCCATCGGGTCAAGTTGGTTTAGGTGAACTGCCATACGCCGAAGATTTAGTTCGTTTTATCCGTGAACATTCAGGTGATCATTTTCATATTGAAGTAGCGGCTTATCCTGAAATGCATCCGCAAGCAGAAAGTTTTGATGTTGATATTCAACGCTTTGTCGATAAAGTCAATGCAGGTGCGAATGCTGGCATTACGCAATTCTTTTTCAATCCAGATGCCTATTTTTATTACATCGAACGTCTTGCCAAAGCAGGTGTGAATATTCCAATTGCACCAGGCATTATGCCAATTACCAATGCCAGTAATTTAATTCGCTTTGCTGATGGTACAGGCGCAGAAATTCCTCGCTGGATTCGCAAACAACTTGCAGCCTACGGCGATGATAGTGAAAGTATTAAAGCTTTTGGACATGACGTGATTGTCAATCTGTGCGAACGTTTAATTGCAGGTGGTGCTCCGAGCTTACACTTCTATTCAATGAACCAAACTGAACCGACTCGACAACTCGTTGTTGATTTGGGTTTAAATTAATTAACTTGAGATACACACCCGATCATGAACCGTTTTTATATCGAAGCTGAACTCAATGTAGGTAGAACCCTCGAACTCACAGAATCGGTATTTCATCATTGGGTGCGTGTCTTACGTGCAAAAGAGCAAGAACAAGCCATTTTTTTTAATGGACAAGGTGGCGAATATCTCGTTACTTTGACCGAAATCAATAAAAAAAATGCTTCAGTTTCGGTTGATCAATTTGATGCTATCGATCGAATACCAGAGTTTCAGGCGATACTCGGACAAGTGATGAGTAAAGGCGATCGCATGGATTACGCGATTCAAAAAGCCACTGAACTCGGTGTAAGCACTATTCAACTGTTGACCAGTGACCGTTGTGAAATGCG
>JAVXBC010000142.1:0-6969 GCA_036660195.1 Acinetobacter sp. | reverse complement strand
ATGCCACATGAGCATATCGGCATTGATAAAGCAAAAATTTTGATTGAAGCTTTGCCATATATCCAACGTTTTGCAGGTAAAACCCTTGTGGTGAAATATGGCGGCAATGCCATGACCGATCCTGAGTTGGAAAGTTCATTTGCTCGTGACATCGTATTATTAAAAACTGTCGGCTTAAATCCAATTGTCGTGCATGGCGGTGGGCCACAAGTTGATTCATTATTGAAGCGTTTGGGGCAAGAGTCCGACCGTATCGACGGGATGCGTGTGACCGATCAAGCCACCATGGAAGTGGTGGAAATGGTGTTGGGCGGTAGTGTTAATAAATCCATCGTGAATTTAATTAATCAACATGGTGGGCGTGCGATTGGCTTGACGGGGAAAGACGGTAACTTACTCCGCGCACGTAAATTGTTAATGGAAAAACAAGCTGAAGATGGTTCAACCACACAAATTGACTTAGGTCTGGTGGGTGAAGTGACTGGCGTCAAAACCGATGTATTGGAAATGTTCACGCAAGGTGATTTTATTCCTGTTATCGCACCTCTTGGTGTTGATGAAGAAGGCAATACCTACAACATTAATGCAGATTTAGTGGCGGGTAAAGTTGCTGAAGCGCTTGGTGCAGAAAAACTTATTTTATTGACCAATATCACAGGCGTATTGGACGAAAATAAAAATCTGTTAACTGGATTAAGCACGCAAGAAGTCGATCGTTTAATTGAAACTGGCGTGATTTATGGCGGTATGATTCCCAAAGTGGGCTGTGCGCTAGATGCTGTCAAAGGCGGTGTGGTGAGCGCGCATATTGTCGATGGTCGTGTGCCTCATGCCACTTTGTTAGAAATTTTTACCGACCATGGTGTCGGTACACTGATTACCAATCGCGCGAAGCATTAAAATCCCCTCCAACTCCCCTTTTTAAAGGGGAGAGCGTTACATATCATATTAATTTTATGAAAAAAATTATTACAGGAGTGTTCCCCTCTTTATTAAAGAGGGGCTAGGGGAGATTTTCATCATCCTTTCATTTTTCCGTCACAGCAATGTCATTTAAGCCCTTTAAGGTAAGTTCTAGCTAAGGAGCTTTCATTATGCTAGAGAAATTGAATCAATATCGTCAGACATTGACATTGCCTTTACGACCAAAGCCATCTCAACAGCAGTTCCGTTTTGAATGGGTCGATAATTTAAAAGAATTACAAGAAGTTCAACGCTTTAGAGCAGCACAATTTAGCCATCAGTTTGGCATGACCTTTGAAGATGGTTTAGATCAAGACCTGTACGATTTTGGTTGCGAACATGCGGTGTTACGAGAAAAATGGACAGGTGAAATTGTCGCCTATACCCGATTAAAATTATTTAAAGGTCATGAAATAGGGCACAGCTATAGTGCGAAAGAGTTTGATATTGTTCCGCATTTCTCACATTTACCGAATATATTAGAAATTGGTCGTACCTGTGTCCATCCACAATTTCGTTCAGGCAAAGCATTGTCGATGTTATGGATGAATTTAACCCCTAAAGTGTTGTGGTCGATGCGTGCCAAGTATTTAATGGGTTGCGTGAGCATTCAGCTTGAAGAAAATTTGGCACGTAGTTATTACACCCATCGTCAAATTCAAGAATTATCTGATCATCAAACCATCAATATTCGTTCTAAACGCCCTTTTGAACCTGTACGTCCTGAATATAGTTTTCCTCAAGATGAGCGCATGCCAAAGCTGTTCCGTAGTTATTTAGAAATGGATTCTAAATTATCGAAGCAAGCGTTCTATGATGAAGAATTTAAATGCTTGGATTATTTTGTTTTCTTGGAAGTAAATAAAATCGCGACCTCATTTGTCATGAATAAAATGATTCAGCGTTAAGCATCTACATTTTGATTTAATCTAACGCACATATTCAGATTTACAAGCCGTCTGAACCTCATGCACAATAGCCAAAGGTATATGAGCGTTCAAAAATATGTGTCAATTATTAGGAATGAATTGCGCAACCCCGACCGATATTACATTTTCGTTTCGCGGGTTTTCGCAACGAGCTGGGGTGACGTCAGACCATAATGATGGCTTTGGCATTGCTTTTTTTGAAGATAAAGCTTGTCGTTTGTTTGTTGATAATCAATCGGCAGTTGAATCGCCTATTGCCGATTTGGTGCGGAATTATCCTATCAAGTCCCGCAATGTGATTGCGCATATTCGGAAGGCAACGCAAGGAAAAATTACCCTAGAAAATTCACATCCATTTTTACGTGAGTTATGGGGCAGACATTGGATTTTTGCACATAACGGCGATTTACACGATTTCAATCCTGCTTTAAGCGGACGCTTTGCCCCCGTAGGCAACACCGATAGTGAGCGTGCTTTTTGTTTCTTGCTTGATCAGTTTGTGGAACACTTTGGTTATACCGAACCGAGTGTAGAACGTATATTTAGCTTATTGGAACAGCTTGCGCCACAAATTGCCGAATATGGCACGTTTAACTTCTGTTTATCTAATGGTCAGGCGTTATTTAGCTATGCCACCACGAAACTGCATTGGTTAGTTCGCGAATATCCGTTTCAACCTGCGCATTTAATTGATCTGGATGTTGAGGTGGATTTTAGTGAAGTCACGACGGAGGAAGACCGTGTGGCAGTGATTACCACTGAACCTTTGACCCATAATGAAACGTGGACAGCGTATCAAGCAGGTGAAATGATCTTATTTAAACACGGCAAGCCAATTCAACAAGCGCTGACTCGTGTAGAACGGTTGATTCGTGAAGCAGAGAACCCAGATTTAATTCGTGTGACCAAAGCTGATCAATATTAAGCCATCAATGAAGAGAAGCGCCAAATAGCGCATAGACCGCTGAATTTTGTCCTGATTTATTTTTGATTTTCAGTCTTGAGCAAGGCAAAATAGATTGAATATTTCATTGTCATCACTATAAAAACGCAATCAGTTTAAAGATTATCAAGGAATGCATTATGCAAGTTTCGACCCTGTCACGCTGGCTCACTCCAGTGATGGCATTTTGCTTATCTTTTATCATGATGACGAGTTTAGCACCCGTGGTGGGTATCCAAATTGACCGTCAACTCGATTTTTGGTTGTTATGGTTAGGCACGATGTTGCTACTTGCTTTGCCGATTGCTTATCTTGAAATTGCCCTAGCAAAACGCTCTAAAACGACTGCATTACAGGCGCTTGCAACGTTGACTCGTGATGCAGATGCTTCTGCAAGATGGCGTGTCGTCGGCTGGTTGGCTGTAGTTTTTGTTCCTTTTTTTGCGGGAAATATTCTGAGTAGTGCAAGCCATCTTGTGAGTCAGCTCAATTTGTTTCCACAAATTTCTCAACAAATCTTTTTCGGGATTTTTGCAATTGTGGCATTAGGTTTATCCTTTATTCCGCGCCAGATTCTTATTGCAATCACTGGAGTTGGTGTTATTGCTGCACTGATTTTTGCCAATGTTGCAGGAACGCATTTAAACGCATGGCATTGGACTGGCGTAGAGTTCCAAGAGTGGGGCAATGCAACCACTTTGGCTTTAGTCGCAAGTGGTTTAGGCTTAGGGTTGTATTGGCAAAGTAGCTTGGTCGTTGCACAAAATCAAAATGCGGCAACTTCGTCAGTATTGCCTATTTGGATTGCACAATTACTTGCGATTATTGCTTTTGGTTTCTTTTCAGTTCAAGCACAGCTTCCTGTTTTGGCATGGGTGTTTGCTGCCATAGCCGTCGCTGGATTATTGATTCAATTTGTCAAAGCACAATTGGCTCATCGTCAGCTCGCAGTTGTTATTCAATGGCTGATCATTGTTGTTGCGATTGCAGTGTGGGCAATTCCGCAAATTGAACCGATGTTCAACCTTCTGCTTATTGTGTGGGGATTAGTCATTTGTTTAATTTATGCGATATTTGCTGGTTGGATCATGAAAATGAGCCACTTGCGTAAAGCACTGAATTTTAGCAATGAAGGATTTTATAACCTGTGGCGTATCGCAATTCGCGTGGTTGTACCGCTTTCGATTATTCTCGCGATGGTTGCCGTCATTGGGCAACATCTATAATGACGCAACAACAGTTTGTATGGGTCGCATTTGCTACACCTGAGCAGCAATTTCATATTGCCGTACCATTTAATGCAGGGATGACCGCATTACAGGCAATCGAAGAAAGCAGTATTACTGAGCAAGTTGCGTTACCTGAACCGTTACAATTGGGCGTTTTTGGCTCAAAGGTAGCAGCAGAGACCATACTTCAAGCTGGCGATCGTGTGGAAATTTATCGCGCTTTAACCATCAATCCAGAGCAGATTCGCCGTAAACGAGCTGCAAAGAATCCTGTGGGGCGATTGACCAAAAGAAATCGAGCCTAGTTCTTTTAGGAATAAGCATAAAAAAGCCTCTCACACTGAATCAGTGGAGAGGCTTTTTTAATATTTGAAGTTTATAACGGTGGTGCAGTCAGAATCGCATCTTTAGAAGCAGGTAATCCTGGTTGAGATGCTGGAATGGTATCCAAGCCCTCAATTCGTGCCACATTGCCATTGTCATCAAAATATACTTTTAAATGTTGACCATGTGCAGCAGGAATTTTTGCTTTTTTAGCATAAGTTCCTGGAATATAGTTATAAATATAATCCCAACGAGATGGATTTAATGGATCGGTAACTGTTGGACTACCCAATAAGAAACGCACTTGTTGGAAACTCATGCCAACTTGTACTTGAGCCGCTTGGGCTTGTGTTAATGGGGTGCCTTGTGGAATATCGACTTTATAAACACCAAAAATTGAACAACCGCTCAGTAAAGAAGTGACGAATAACGTCAGCATGATTTTTTGCATTTTGCTACACTATCCTGATAAATGATGATGCATTTGATCCAAGGATAGATCATACTGCATCTAAACTCTATTGCCTATTGCAACTTAAGATTAGTTGAGAGACCTTTTTTCATGCCTATTTCCAATCAAGACTTACGCAAAGCTGGACTAAAAGTTACCCTTCCTCGTATTAAGATTTTGGAATTATTAGAAAATTCAAAACAACATCATTTAAGTGCTGAAGATATTTATAAAACCTTGCTTGAACAAGGGGAAGATGTAGGCTTAGCAACGGTTTACCGCGTTTTAACCCAATTTGAGTCAGCTGGAATTATTCAGCGTCATCATTTTGAAAATAACCACTCAGTTTTTGAAATTATGCAGGAAGATCATCATGATCATTTGGTCTGCTTAAACTGTAATAAAGTGGTTGAATTTACCAATCATATCATTGAAAAAGAACAACATTCTGTGGCAGATCAGCACGGTTTTGCTTTGACTGGACACTCTTTGAATCTGTATGGTTATTGTAATGAAACTGAGTGCCAAGAGGTTTTTCGTAAGAAATAAAATTTGCGATGGTGAAATTTGTGCATTTAACAAAAATGCACAAATAAAAAAGGAAAGTTATGAAAACTTTCCTTTTTTTATAGCTTTAAGTTTAATTATTGACCATCAAAAGTAATATTTTTGCTGGCATTTAATAATTGATCTGCACCTTCTTCCGACAATTTGATGGTAAGACGCAAATCATTCGGAGAATCGGCATGTTTAAGTGCATCTTTATAGGTGATTTCACCCGCTTTATACAGATCAAATAAGGCTTGGTCAAAGGTCTGCATGCCTAATTCACGCGAACGTTTCATGAGGTCTTTAATTTCATGCACTTCACCTTTACGAATGTAATCCGCTAGAAGTGGTGTATTGATTAAGATCTCAATTGCTGCACGACGCGCAGTACCATCCGGCGTAGGAACAAGCTGTTGTGCAACCATTGCTCTTAGATTGAGTGACAAGTCCATATGCAACTGTGCATGTCGATCTGCATCGAAGAAATGAATAATACGATCAAGTGCTTGGTTCGCATTGTTCGCATGCAGAGTCGCAAGTACCAAATGTCCTGTTTCAGCGAATGCAATGGCATAGTCCATGGTTTCGCGAGAACGAATCTCACCAATCAGAATCACATCTGGTGCTTGACGTAAGGTATTTTTTAAAGCGACTTCAAAAGAGTCGGTATCAATGCCAACTTCACGCTGTGTGATGATACAACCCTGATGTTGATGAACAAATTCAATAGGGTCTTCAATGGTGATGATATGACCTTTAGAATTTTGATTGCGATAACCAATCATCGATGCCAAAGAAGTCGATTTACCCGTACCTGTTGCCCCTACAAAGATAATAATCCCGCGTTTGGTCATTGCGAGTTCTTTGAGAATTACAGGTAGTTTTAGGTCATCCATGGTTGGAATGTGCGTTTCAATTTTACGCAACACCATGCCTGGCATATCACGTTGTTGAAATGCACTTACACGGAAACGCGCAGTCTTTTCACGGTTTACAATTGCAAAGTTACATTCACGTGTTTCGGCAAATTCTTTACGTTGTTTGTCCGACATAATCGACTGGAGCAGCTGACCAGCCATGTCGCTGGTTAATTTAGCTTTTGCAACAGGAACAATCTGCCCGTTAATTTTCATTGAAGGTTCAACATCTGCAGTAATAAACAAGTCAGATGCATTCTGTTGAATCATCAAATTAAGTAAGTCATTAAATTCCATGAGATTTCTCGAATATGATAATTGTTATAGGAATGATTCTGGCTGTTTCGCTACATTACGTGCCGTTTGAGGGCTAATCACACCTTTTGAAACCAAAGTTTTAAGACTTTGATCTAGTGTGGTCATGCCGTAGTTAGCACCTGTCTGGATGGCAGAATACATTTGTGCCACTTTGTTTTCACGGACAAGGTTACGAATAGCAGGAATCCCGATCATAATTTCATGCGCAGCGACACGACCGCCGCCATTCTTTTTCAATAAAGTTTGAGAGATTACGGCTTGCAATGATTCTGAAAGCATGGCACGAACCATATCTTTTTCTTCAGCAGGGAATACGTCAATCACACGGTCAATGGTTTTTGCCGCA
>JAVXBC010000141.1:0-6975 GCA_036660195.1 Acinetobacter sp. | reverse complement strand
CGCCGATTACAACAATATGCCTAAATCCGTGTCCGGTTTTTGTTGACCATTACAAAGATGTACTTTCAAGGGATGCCTCAGGTCGATTACTCCAGTCCGGAAGCAATGCAGCAATCTCTGCGAGATATCCAACAATATACCGACAATTACAATCAGCAGTATCAGGTTGATGTTGGGAATGGTAGGAATCGTCAGCAGTCAACACAACCAGCAGCACAACAAACAACGCAGCCAAAAACTTCTGGCTACCAGTCTCTATGGGGTGATTAATGGCTAAGGCATGGAAAGACGTTATTGCCTCTCCGCAGTATCAGGCATTAGCACCAGAGCAGAAAGCACAGGCGCAGAAGCAATACTTCAATGAAGTAGTAGCTCCGCAAGCCGGAAACGATGCAGAACAGGCCAAACAGGCTTTCTATGCTGCGTATCCAAAAGGTCTTTTAGAAAAAGGCAATATCGACATCCACAATCGCCCTGTTGTTAAAAATCCTGATGGCAGCATTAGCACAGTGCGCAGCATGTCTACCAACATCGATGGCAGGGAAGTGCTGATACCAACTGTTAGTGATGACGGTAGAATCATGTCAGATGATGAAGCTATTGATAACTTCATGAGGACTGGCAAGCATCTTGGGATGTTTGATAATCCAGATGATGCCACTGCATATGCAGAGAGTCTGCATAATCAACAGGCAGATGAATATCTGCCAAGGCAGAATCAACCACAGCAACAGCCAGCTCAACAGCCACAAAAAACATCACAGCCACAGCAAGAGCAATCTCTATTGCAGAGCGCAGAACAAGCTGGTCGTGGTCTAGTCAATATTCCATTTGACGTATTGCAGGGTGGAGCAAGCCTTATAAATGCAATCAGTCAGGGATTGGGCGGGCCACGTGTTCTTGATGATGTATATCGTCCAGTAGATAGACCAACTGATCCATACGCTCAAGCAGGTGAGGCTATCGGAGGTTATCTTGTTCCTGGTGCAGGCGTAGCGGGTAATATGGCTATTGGCTCATTGGCTGAGGCGTCAAATCAGCAAGGTGACTTTGCTGAGAATGCTGCAAAGAATGCCTCTATAAACCTTGGAACGCAAGGATTGTTATCTGCTGCTGCGAAAGGTATAGGGCGTGGAGTAACTGCATTACGTGGTGATATTGCTCCAGATGCTAAAATGATTATTGATACCGCTGAACAGACTGGAATAACTCCGATGACATCGGATTTTATTAAGCCGGGTAATGCGCTTACTCGTGGTATTCAGCAAGGAGGAGAGGGGGCTTTGCTTGGAACAGGTGCAAAGCGCGAGTCTCAACAAGCTGCCAGAAGTCAGGCTGTATCTAACTATCTGAATAAATTTGGCGAGTACAATCCTGATGATGTTGTGAAGTCACTAACAACTAATTTGAAGGGGCGTAGGGATGTAGCAGGTCAGGCGCTAGAGGAAATTACTCAGAAGATGGGGTCAACTCCGGTTGAAACATCCAATGCTGTAAAAGCCATTGACGACAGTCTGACCAAACTTAAAAGGCTTGGAACATCTGCTGATAAAAACTTGCTATCTACACTGGAAAATCTCAAATCAGAACTGTCAAACTCCAACATTGATTTCGACCTTTTGAAACAACATAGGACGGCTTTTCGCTCCAATGTACAAGGTGATGCAATGGTTTTTCCTAACCAAGCAAAAGCGATCACAAATAACATTGAAAATGCCATGACTAGGGACCTTAAAGGTGCCGTTGGAAAAACACTTGGGCCACAGGATGCGGCTAAATACATCAAAGCCAATTCTGATTACTCGAATATCTACAACAAGGTTCTTAACAAGAAGATCGCCAATAAACTGAATGCGGCATCAAATCAGGCAACCCCAGAGCTTATTAACAGTGTGGTATATAGCCGTAATGCATCAGATATCAAGAGAATATGGCCTGCACTTGATGATAAAGGAAAGGATGCCATGCGAGCCGCCTATATCAGCAGGATATCTGAAAAGACTGGCGGTTCTCCGGCAAAGTTTTTAACGGAAGTTAATAAACTAAAGAGGCAGTCAGGTGGCGAGATTTACAATACGATATTTAGCGGAAAACACATGAAAGAGCTTGATGCTCTGCATGATGTTTTGAGTGCAACATCTAGATCTGATTCAGCAAACGTTGTTACTCAAACGGGTCAGTCACTTGCGAACAACATTCGCTTGGGTTCTGCCATCGGTACATCTGGAACATCGATTGCTGGTGAGGCTGGGTTTGGATTAGTCATGAGAGCGTATGAATCCAAACCTGTCAGAAATGCGCTATTAAAGTTGGCAAATACCAAAGCAGGGACGCCAGCATACGAACGTGCTTTAAATCAGGCATCAACAGCAATTAGACCACTGTTAGCCAACCAAGCTACTCAACAGCAATAACACCCACACACTCACATAACCCAATAAAAAAGAATGGCAGAACTGCGCAATTTATCTTGCGTGGTTTTGCTGTGTCTGGAGTACAGTAATGTCAGACATCACACCTAACATTGTAGTATCGATGCCAAGCCAGCTATTCACAATGGCTCGCTCTTTTAAAGCCGTTGCAAACGGGGAAATTTACATCGGTCAGGTTAATACGGACCCTGTTAACCCTGCAAACCAGATCCCTGTTTACCTAGAAAATGAAGATGGAAGCCATGTACAAGTGGCTCAGCCAATTGTGATTAATGCTGCTGGTTACCCTGTATATAACGGACAGATAGCAAAATTTGTTACGGTACAGAATCACGCTATGGTTGTTTATGATTCATATGGTGCGCAACAATTCTATTATCCTGACATACTCAAGTATTCACCAGATCAGCTTAGGAGAGATCTTTCCTTACCTAATGGAGCTGAATTGGTTGGCTACGGTGATGAAACCGTTAAAGACGCACTAGATAATAACGCTCATGGAATAGAAACGTTGAGAAGTGATCTAGCTGCTGATGATGGATTTCGTCACATAGGTAACTTTCTCAATTTAGAGTCGTTAAGAAGTTCAATACCATTAGTAGCTGGTGAGATCGTCTATGTAGCATCAGCAGCAAGCGCTACAGCAACAGAAAAGCACTATGGCGGTGGTTACTTCCAGTCTTTCGACAATAGCACCTCACCAATTGCTGATGATGGGGGAATAGTGATTGTTCCGGCTACCGGTACGCTGGCGTGGAGACGAATCAACTTCACGCTATACGACATGTGTTTTTGGGGGGTAAAGCCTGATGGAGCGACGGACAATGCAGAGGCTATAACTAAGGCCACAAATTATGCCCGATCAAACCGTATAATTCTGGATGCACCTGCTGGTGACATTCACACTAGTGAGATGGTTCCTATTTATAGCAATATGGGGGTTCGTGGACAGGGAAAGGCTGAAGCTACAGTTTTCTACAAAACCACAAACAATGTATTCAATTATAAGAAAAATGGAGCCACCGTACTCTCTGTAGATGCATTGGTAGGATATGTTCCTAATAATTGGGATCTTACCGACCCATCAATGGATTCATTTTGCTCCAATGGCAGAATTGAAAGCTGCATGTTTCGTAGATTGGGACTTACACAATCAAACGTTGATATGTACAGAAATTATTATGGTCTGTTCTTTGGAAAGGCCGCCGCACCTGTAGTCAGGCAATGTTCATTTGAATGTGCATATATTGGGTGTTATTCATATGTTCCATTCTCTGGAGTTATGGAGATGGTTGCTTTCCCTCAATATGCTGGGAAGGGGTTTGCAGGCGTTATATTTGAAGATTACCGTGATGGTCAAGCAAGAGTCATTGGAACCTCAATGGATATGCGCCTTGTTCAAGTAAATGGCTATCAGTTTGGATTCAAATTATCAGGAATGCAGTATACAACTATGACCAACTGCACGGCTGAAAACTGCACACCAATGATTGGAGAAACAACTACTTATGCATTTGATTTTATAAATCCATACTGCATTGTAATGAATACGTGTGCAACTGAAGAGGTTAAAGGTGGGCAATTGCGTGTGTCTGTACAAGGCTCGCCATCCTTCCGTCCATCGCTAATAGTCAATGCATTCTTGCCAATAGCCCAACGGAATCCTGATGTCTCGACGCCAATTATTTCAGTTGATAATGGAGGGATAGTATCAATGAGTTTAATTCTGAATGGCGGTGATTGGTCGATCTACCCTTCGGCAACAAACTTAACCGCTCCACAAGCAAGTGGCAATGGGTTAAAGGTCAGGATGATAGGCGTAAATGGGTCGCCAAAATCTATTTGGAACATTTCAGGAAGTGCGGATGTTCAGGAGTTTTAAGCTGATGAAAGTTGACTTCACGATGTTATAAAATTAACCTTCCAGAAATATTTAACTGTCTGGCAGCGTTACGACTAAAAAATACAATATAATACATAGCCTTACATTATTAAGGATGTTTGCGGCTTTCGGTGTTTTCTTAAGCCATATGGGGGTGTTATCACAGTCAAACATCCCCCAATTTAATGCGATTTCAAAATACTTCTTTAATGGTTACATTGGAGTTACTTTTTTCTATATTCTTTCAGGGTTTATTATAACTTACAGCTTTAGTCGGCATTTGACAGAGGGTACATTCAGTAATAAAGATTTTATTGTTTATCGCTTTGCGAGATTGTTCCCTGTGCATATAGTTTCTTTGGTTTGCGTGCTTTTTTTGTTTGGTTATATGAAAAATTTTGAAGCGACGAACAAAGAAGCCCTAATATCCAACGTGTTCTTATTGCAGTCATTCATTCCTA
Organism: Acinetobacter sp.; assembly: GCA_036660195.1. Taxonomy (GTDB): domain Bacteria; phylum Pseudomonadota; class Gammaproteobacteria; order Pseudomonadales; family Moraxellaceae; genus Acinetobacter. Next base: position 2,200 of record JAVXBC010000141.1, on the reverse strand, counting down.
ACTCTGATTATTATTTCTCTTTCAATCCGGTGTCATGGAGCATTTCTTGTGAAATGTTTTTTTATCTTTGTTTTTGTTTGCTAGTGAAGATAAAGACTAGATATCTTTGTGTCATCCTATGCTCGGTTCTATCTTTGAATGTATATGTGCTAATTAATCCACCACAAGACATTTCTTTGCACTGGCTGTTCTACATAAACCCAGTGTTTAGGATTAGCGATTTTATTATAGGAATGCTTGTATGTAGAGCTTTTTTAGCGAAGACCTTTACACTTAAAGTGGGGGTGTGTAGTGCAATGGAAGTTTGCTCGCTAATAATATTAGCGATAACAATTTACATTGCCACGAATTATATCTCTGCCATGGAGTTTAAATATGACTTGCTATATATACCATGCATGACATTAATAGTTATTGCTTTTGCATTTGATGGTGGCATAGTTTCGCGTTTGCTTGCAAATAAATATCTTATTTTATTGGGTGAGGCTTCATTTTCATTCTATATGTTTCATTGGATGATAGTTTCAAAGTTAATTGAAGTTATGGAACCGAATAAAAATAGCGTATTGCCTGTTTTAGTTTATATAGCTACAGCTTTTGTGGTTTCTGTTGTAGTGTCATTAATATCGTATAAGCTAATCGAGATGCCGGCTAATAGATTTATTAGGAATATTTGGTTAAATATCAGGAATATAAAAAACAATCGAGTTGCTTAGCGAAGAATTGTAGAAACCCATGGTACCCTCACTTATGAGGGCACCATCGGGTTGGGTTAGGTGGTCAACGGTAGCACCGTTGGTAAGTTGTTTACCAAAGGTACTGTTTTTTTATCCACATTCGATTCACACATGGTTGCTTTTTGCTCGTTTTTAACAGTATTAGTTGTGGATAAAGCTTTTAAATTACCATTGGTGATATTACACTGCTAATAAAGATAGCCGTAGTTATCTTGGTTGGGTGCCACCAATGAGCGTTATCTCCGGTGGCTTTTTTGTCCGTTGTTGTGGGGTTTTCTCCACCATAGGGGGTACCATGAGAATGCAAGCTAGACGATCTATTCAGACGATTTTGAATCGTACTCAGGTCGTTAGTTCTTTTGTTGACTCTGATACTCGCAACGAGTTCTTTGTGCGTAGGCTTAGCGAACGAGAGTCGCCAAATCGTCAGCTTTTTATCATCACATTAAACAATGATGTCAATGAAGGTGAGGTCGTGCCTTTTGCTGAGATTGCAACCTCATCAGCTAGCAAAATGCGATATGTTGTCAAACCAGCAGATCAATATCCTAGTCTAGCCGAGCATCGTTTAATGGATAAGATAGAGACTGCGATTGCAATGTATATGAAGAACAAATGGAATAACTGTCTTCATTGAAAGGTACGTTGATGCCACCTGACATAGTCGCCACATATAACAAAGATCTGAGAATAGAGCCTTTTGGTCAGAAGCATCTTCTAGAAAAATTTCATTTTTTCACCAGAGACGGCGGCCTGTTTATGGCTGATGAATATCTGGTTACTGGCGGTGATTACCAATACTATCTGGATGTATATTCAGTTGGGTGTACAACAGATGGTTTCTATGTTGATCACGGTAGCGATCTTGAGGACTCAGGTGCATCCCAAGAAGATATCGTGAACACATTGCTAAGCTTAGAAATGGAAGATGAGTTAGCTACCAAATTAATCGGACGCATAGCTTACAAAGATTTTAATGTCTATGAATTAGATGGAACTACAGTTACAGCCAAACAGATAAAAAGTGCTGTGATTGAACAGGACTATAGAGGTGCTGGTCTGGCTAGCAACATTTACCGTATGCTTACAGAAAAACATGGTTGTTTGGTATGTGATAATACTCAAAGCATATCTGGCGGTTCGTTATGGGCTAGTAGCATCTTGAGTATTGCTGAGGTGAGAATTTACGACACCTCTAGCTGTAGGTTTATAGATGTTTTAGGACGAATGGGGCTAGGAAGAAACGGAAGCGTACCATGGAGTTGCCAGACACTTACAGCCCAACAAATTGCTGAGTGGGGTAGGGCATACAACCAACAAACCTGTCATCACATAGTTAATGTAATTAGCAGGGAAAGCCTCTATCGAGATTATCCAGATTAAACCCGCTTCGGCGGGTTTTTCTTTTAGAGCACTATCGCAGATCACCCATGAGTGGCCTGCGGTAATTCTCTACTGTGCCA
>JAVXBC010000140.1:0-7077 GCA_036660195.1 Acinetobacter sp. | reverse complement strand
AATCCACCGCCTGCAACAAATGAGCGTTTAAGAAAATCAGCATCAAGACCTAATAAATATGGATTTTCCCCATCCCATACTTCGGACGGATTCTCACCTTTTGCTATATCTTTTAATAATAAAGACACACCACCTAGAATCGTCAGGCCTGTAATGAGTGGGATAGCATAAGCAGCCTTACCCTTAAAGCCCTCTTGGGCAAATGCTCTTGAACCATGACGCATAAGCATAGCAAGTGGGAATGACTTAAATTGCGTGGCAAGACGTAAGGCTTCCCCACCGAAAGTCCCAGCCTTTGTCCCACCTGTAAACTTAGTCTTTTCACGTAATCCAGATTCAATAATTGCCATTCCCTGCTCATCAAGTAAATGAGTCTGAAATTGTGTTGCCACTTCTTCACGTACTTTTTGAGGATTCCCAAAGGCTGTAAGTTTACTATCAGGAATTTCATAGATAGACCTTATTGATAAAACACTTGTTTTTGAGTCAGGCATCTGTTTAGGATCGGCAAGTCGCATCACTTCCCAAGCTCGTTCATTTAATCCTGTTTTCACAAACCATTCTTTGTCTGTGGCATCTAAATCTTTCCATGCTTTTGTTCTGGTCATATCGGCATATTTTGCCCCCATGGTAATGTCAAAAGCTTGCTTCCTGATCTGAGTGATTGCTGTAAGGCCAGAAACTCTAAGCACGGAACTTGCGGCAGCATCCATACCTTTCGCAAAAGTTGCTGCACGACCATAAGCTTCTGTTAAACCCTCATCCGCAAAACGAGAGATTGTGCTTGTTAATTCATTAATACCAAAACCCATATACAAGGCAAACTCACGATCAGCAGTATTGGCTGGATTGAGTAATGAAAGTTCGTTTCCATAAAGTTTTTGAATAGATAGCCCATGAGCATTCGCCATTTTTACCATCGTGGCATGGTCTGTAGTTGCTGTTAATGTCGTACCACCGAGCATAGCCCCTGCATTTGCTGAGCGATAACCACGCCAAAAATTAGCAACCACTTCATGACCAATACCAATTTTCCCAGTAAACTCATTAAACATATCTTCAGCACGACTACGGCGCATCTTGGTAAGAAAGTTCTGAACAACACCATCACCGCTATCTATCTTCGCTGCTGAGTCCAATAACATTTTAAATGTAGCCGTTGGATTGCTGCCAAAATATTCAACAAGGGCAATATCTTTAGACATGCGACTGACATTACTGTCAATAATTTCAAACAGACTTTTATTACCGAACTCCTTCTGCATTTCAATCCAAGCATCTGCATCTTTCCAGTGCAAAACCCTACTTTCAGAATGTCGATTAGTTACTTTTGAATTGCCTGAAAAGTTTGCTTTTCCAACCTCATTTTTATTTGCACCCTCTGATTTAATTGTTACCCATGATTCACGCAATAAATCTGTGAGTTCCTGTTCATTAAAATAAGTTCCATCCTCATGAACATATTCATCACGCTTAATATTTTTTAGACCGAGCTGAATAAAACGGTCCACACCTTTAGAAAAGGTTTTTACAGAATCCCATGCTGTCCATAATCCCCAACCATCTAATTTACCAATATCGCCACCATTACGATTAAAGCGACCACGCATGTCATCTGCCACGCTTCCAATTTCATCACTTATTTTTTTAGCTAATGCATCTCCTGTATTTTCCCCGAAACGCTCACGTATAATATTATTAGCTAATACATCATCCTGAATTAATCTTGTTATTCCATTAATCTTCTTATAAAACTCATATAAGCGACCTTTATAATCGGTTGCTATGGAAATTGAATGTCTATTTACAGACTGGAAACCTGACAAATCACCATAAAAGTCAATCATACGATCTACTCGTTCCATTGCTGGTAATGTACTGCGGTTATCAGTCAACTCACTTAATCGCTTATGAGTGGTAACAATATCACTGGCAACTATCTCTCGTTTCCGAATTAAATCCGCTTTAATATCAATAGCAACTTGGTCAGCAGCTTCTTTTAATTTTTCTGCATCACTCAAATTACGCCATTTTTGAACGTCCTGTCTGGCACGATTTCTCATTGCCTCATTGATACGTTGCTCAATTTTTTTAGCTTCTTGTTGGGTTAGGGTTGATTTACCTAAGGCTTGTGCTACAGCTTGTTTACATTGATCTTTCATATTTATATTCCAAATTTCAAAGCACAGGTAATGGCTGCTTGTGCTGCTGCATTATCTAAATCAGCCTGTTCAGCCTCTAATCTGAGTTGGGCTTCTGCATTTTCTACTGTTGTTGATCTTGAAATAACATTTCCCTCATCATCTAAATGGGAAATCTGAACAATCATATTAGGGTGTTCATTCAAAATCTGCATAGCAGCAATACCATCAGGCGAATCACCAAATAGACTGCCCTGACGTGGGTCGCCCATTGCATCCACTTCATCAATTTTTGACTTGATATAGTCATTAATGGCTTTAGAACTACGGCTATTCTGGTCAAAGACTTGTAAAAACTCTTTTGCCCCAGGTGATAAACCATCATCAATCAACTGGCCTTGACCAAGATAATCATCTACACGCAAACCATTTGCCTTTAAATCACTCAGTTTTTGTGCTGCGGCTGCTAAATCTTTTGCAATAGTATTTGCATGTCGTCCACCCTGTTTGACCAGATCAGCCAATTGCGCCAATTGTGGAGCAGAACGAAGTAAGGCGTTTAAAACCGTTCGGCTATTATCATCCATGTTCTCTGACAGTCTGGCCACAAGGTTAGAATCACCATAGGCCTGATTAGTTAATGCAGTCTCAATACGGCGCTTACCCTCTTGGGTCAATCGTCCATCTGCTGTCTGCATGGGTCCACGTTCAGCCTGTGGAACCTGATCCATGAAAGCACGAACATAGTCCATACTCCCATCGAGGTTGATATTTCCATCAGAATTAAGGCGCAATAGGCTGGCATCTGGTAAACGATCAACATCGGTTTTTGCACGTTCTGACGCACTGAACTGAGCCACATCGCTTTCATTTGCAAGCCTTGCAAACTCTACACGGTCAACATCACTTAAACGGGTACGGACCAAAACAGGGTTATTGATTCCTGAAATATCCCACCCTCGAGCCGCCGCAAAATTATTGACCATCTGGAAATAAGGATCAGCCTTGCCGTTTTCTGCGGCTTGACGAATAGCCATCATGCGCCCATTGCCCGATTCAATCACACCGTCCAGCCCAGCAATCGGCGCACCATCAGAAATTTTAGCCGATTCGCCCAGTAACTCAGGTTTCAGGTCATCCGCCATGCGTTCAATCTGCTGACGTGATGCTTCTCGTGTACGGTCACGAGGCTGTAGCTCAACTGGATAGCGTGGATTCACACCAAACATGGCATCATTAGAGGTAATCAAATCGTCAAGAGATTTAACCTCATAGGTAAAGTCATAACTTTTACCGTTACCATCGTATGCCGTAGTAATATTATTGCCTGTGTATTTCTTATCCTGCCCAGAGTCGAGAAACTCACGAATCCGATTTACATAATTAATTGTTTCACGAGATTTTGCCTTACCACTTCCCTGTACAGCCTTACCATTGGCAAAGCCACCATTATAATGTGCTGCAATAATTTCAGGATTTTTACTTTTATAAGTCTCTGAAATTTCACGAACAAGGTATAAAGCCATTTCAGTTGCGTGTTCTGGATTATCAATATCCCACTGTTTATTATAATTACGCTCAAGCCCAGCTTTAGTATCAGGCATAATCTGCATAACAGATTGTGCGCCTTTGGGTGATACTTGGTTATTATGGGATTTTTCCCCCGCCCTGCGAATAGCAAGCAATAAAGGAGTAGCCCACTCCATCCCCATCTGTTTAGCCTTGCTATGCAATATTGCATCTAAACGAGGGTCATCATAACGAATAGATTTGTATTCAGAACGTGGAATAGTGATCTGTCTAGGCTGAACTGATATTTCCACATTATGCGGAACATTGACAGGCTGGCCAGATTGAATCTGGTTCATAGCTGTATTTAGGTTTTGGCGACTCTGCTCATCTCGTACAGGGTTATCAGTATGAGGAATGATAGTATCGTCCATCTCTCGACCTAATTGAGTGACCAGATGTGCTGCTGCATCATCAGCCGCCTCTGCACCATCCTGAGATATTCTATCCGCCTGTTCTTGAGTGATTTTATTTTTAGCTACACGGTTATGCAAATAGGCTGTACCACGGTTAAAAAGAATAGCCAAGGCAATTTCAACCGACAAACCTGTTTTGCTAAATTCGTATCGACTGGCTTGTTGTTCATAGCCTGCGCTATCCAAGATATTGTTGCTAAGCTCTCGTCCACCCTCAAAAATACCAACTGGTGCAGCAATTAAGCCTGTATTTTTTAATAGACCTGGGCCTCTATAAACAGGTATGGCAACTGTCGCCCCATCAACTACACCCTGAGTCAAGCCAACTTTTAGAGCAGTGTCATGGTCTACGCCTGTAGCTCTCAGATAGTTGTAAGCATAGTCACCTGATGATGTACCTGTCAGTAATGCTGCACCACCCACACCACCAACGACACCACCAAGAACAGCACGAGTAACTAAGTCACTAATACCTAATCCGAATTGCCCAACTGCACCCGTATTTTCTCTATCCTCAATTTCCTCAATTACGCCCAATGTAGTTTTAGTGCGCTCTGCTGATTGTCGATCAACATACTGTGATAATTGCTCTTTCCTGACATCTAAAGGTTTGTCGTAATCATCGTTAAAGGTGTATGCAAGCGTATCAGCAACCCTTTGTACAGGCTTTGCTATGGTGCTGCCTGCCTTTAATGTGCCAACTGCAATACCACGAGGTACAGAAAATAGTGAGTTATCCCAAGCACCGACTTTCTTAACTTCGCTAGGGTTTATTGGTTTTGCATAATTTTGACTATCTGCCGCTTGATTGGCAAATTCTTGTAGATCAACATCTTCATAACTACTTAGAAATCCCATAGCTTACTTCCCATAAACCCTTAGAAAATGATTAACGCCATTACCATTTTTATCTTTGATATTAATCTTTTCCCCATTAGAATCTAATAAGTCATAAATCGTAACACTGTCTAAATTGGTATTATCACGAACCTGCAAGCGATAATTTTCTTTTAAATCTTTAACTGAAATACCTGTATTAAAAGATACTGTTTTATAAGATTCTTCTAGTCGAGACTCAAATTTGGCATCACTCCAGCCATAAGGCTTCTCTATTTGCCATGAATCAATATCATTATCTTTAAGGGTGAAGCCTGCATTACGCGTCCGCCAGCCAAATATTCCCTCTTTTTTCTGTGTATAAACACCGCCTGTCACAGCATTAATTGCATCACTCAATGCTTCTTCATTCATCATCACATCTTTCTTATCATGAGTAACACCACGCTGATTCGCATACAGCGCATACATATTACTGACTGCGTTAAACGTTGCATTAAAATCTCCATTTTGAGCCAAACTACCAATCCGACGTCTCGTTTCAGCTTCCAACATAGTTGGGATAATGACATTACGGTCTTTAATTAATTTTTCACCTTGTAAAATACCTTTTGCTACAGGTACGCCTTTATAACTAAGATTGTGTGCTAAAAACTGGGATGCTAAAAGATACGAATTATTTTCCTGTCCGACCTGTTGTAGCGTCAGTTCAACAAGTTTTTGCCCATACTCATTTTTAGGTACTTGCTTAATGAGTTGAGATATAAATCCTATTTTTTGTGGAATAGTTGCTCTATCCATAGATTGCTTAATCCCCTCCAAATCATCTTTAGAGATTGGATTAAGATTTAAATTAGGCTCTTTTTGGCGCATGATCTGCAAGACAGTATCATTATGAAGTATGTTTTTTACGGCTTGAGCTGGATTAGAAATAACATCAATGCCAGTAATGCGTTTAATATCCTGATTTTGTGATACTGCATAACCTACAGGGTCATTTTTAGCCATATCCAAATCTGTGTTATAGGCTTGAAGAAAAGTATTATAAAGTTTCATATCCCTTGTAGCCTTTGCTGTAGGGGTTTTACTTAAACGAGTCCTATAATTATCCAAAAAGGCTTTTTTTGAATTTGTATCCATACCAATGAATTTTTGTATTTGAACTCTATTCTGATCAAATATTTCAAAATCTTCCCGTGAGTCTGTACCTTGAGATAATTTATCTACATCGTTTCGATATTTATCATCAATGGGTAAACCTGAAATTACATTTTGAATAAAGTCATCTACTGTAGTTCTGGCTGTTGATTCTATTGCTTTCGCTTCTTGTCGTTGGTGTTGTTCGATAGAAAGTTTACGACTGGCAATCGTTGACCTGAGTTGATTAATCGTTTGACCACCTAAAGAGCTATGCTCACCATCTTCTTTAGCTAATTCAGAATCAATAGCATCTAAACCATTAATGTCAGAATTTTTAGTAGCCGTTAATATTTTACGATTGACTGTATTTAACGATAAATTCTGGTTAAAGTCCTGTGCAAGAAGCAAGGCTTCGCTTGGTGTAAGAAAAGGTCTAGCCGCCTGTATGGTTTCAATTGCCCCCTGTCTAGCTACAGCAACATCTTCATTTTTTGCAAAATTTTCTAAGGAAAGTCTGACATTTGTCTTAGCTTTCTCAACCTCAGTTCTACGACCAATTTCATAAAATGAACCAATCTGCTGATTTCCAAAATTGGTAAACTTGGGTGCAAAATCCTTTCTAACCGTTTCAGGTATTTGCAATAAAGTATCATCAAGACGTTTAGCAAACTCAGTGCTAAACTCACGATCTATTAAAGTGGCATCTTCACCTGCTGCCACACGCTGACGATAATCACCTGCAAGGTTTTCAATATCCAAACTGAAATTACTGGCAACGGTTGCACCTTGTAGCCGATCTTTCTCAACCTGTCTTTGGTGCTGCTGTTCTGCAACCTGTCCAACATTCTGCAAAGAATTGGCAATCATCTGGCCGCTTTGGTCTTGTGGTAACTGTACACGCTGAACCTGTGGCATAGCGTTACCAAAATTACCCATCGGTATTCTAGCCATTATTTCCACCCATTCTTATAACT
>JAVXBC010000139.1:0-7169 GCA_036660195.1 Acinetobacter sp. | reverse complement strand
TTTGATTAATGGCAAAGATTAACTTACTCCCTTGGCGTGATGAGCTAAGAGAACAGAAAAAGAAGCAATTCGTTGCATTTTGTGCTGGGGTGGCTGCATTAGGTGTAGCATCTGTATTTTCGGCGTGGATGTATTTTGATCATAAGTTGGAAGACCAAGAACAGGCCAACCAACTTATTGTAAGTACAAATCAAAATTTAGATGTTCAATTAAAGTCTCTCGATGGCATGCAAGAGCGACGCAATGCGATTATTGAGCGGATGAAGCTCATTCAAGGTTTGCAAGGTCAGCGTCCAGTTACTGTGCGTTTGGTGGATGAATTGGTTCGTGTTACCCCACCAACAATGTACTTGACTAAATTTGCACGTACAGGTGATAAATTTACGATTGAAGGCAAGGCTGAAAGCCCAAATACTGTAGCTGAATTGTTGCGTAATTTAGAGGCTTCTCCGTGGTATCGCAATGCATTTATGAATTCGTTCTTAGCTGCAGAAGAGAAAAAGGATAAGATTGCAAGTTCGCTAGTGCCTCGAGTTGAGGAAACTTATGGTACTTTTGTTGTTACTGTAGATTTGGGTGAGATCGGTACAACAGTAGAGGCTGATCCTGCAGCGAATTCAGCAGTACCGGGGGGTGCGCAATGAGCCAAGAAGAATTAAATGCACTCAATCAAGATGTTGATGCAAAGAAAAAGAAAATGACAGTGGAGCAGTTCTTCCAACAGTTTAATACGTTGGATATGAATAATTATGGTAGTTGGCCTTTATCGGTCAAGATCACTTGCTGGATCTTTGTATTCTTAGCGGTTTCTGCACTGGGTTATTTTTTGGTTGTTAAACCTCAACTAGATCAAATTGCTAATGCGCAGGTGCAAGAGCAAACCTTATTGAATGAGTTTAAGGAAAAAGACTCAAAGCTACGTAATTTGCAACTTCTGCAAGCTCAATTGCAAGAAATGGAAGCAAGTTTCAATCAGCAGCTTGAACAGCTGCCAAAAGAGACGGAAATTCCAAGTCTAGTTGAAGATATTAACCTCACTGGTGTGAATTCAGGCTTGAAGTTTAAAAATATTCGATTGGAAAGTGAAGTTAAGCAAGAGTTCTTTATTGAACAACCAATTAGTATTGAGGCTACTGGTGATTATCACGCATTTGGTGCATTTGTAACGGGAATTGCTGCTTTACCTCGTATTGTTACGCTACATGATTTTACAGTGGAAGCAACAGCGAGTACTGAAAAAAAATCAGATATCCCAACAGTGAACTATTCGGTTAAGGCAAAAACTTATCGTTATATCGGTGTGGATGATCGGGCAGGTGAAGCTGTAACTCCTGAAGCGCCTGGGGCGGCAACCCCTCCAACGACTCCGCCTGTTCAGGGAGGGAAATAGTCATGAATAAGTACAAAATTTTATTGGGTATTTTGACTCTTAGCAGTCTGGTCGGTTGTGATTCTCGTATTGATGCGGTGAATCAACGAATGGCAGAAATTCGAAACGAGCCTGCTGCACCAATTGAGCCAGCACCTATATTTTCGCCAGTGCCATTGTTTAATTATGCAGCGCATCAGCTGAAGAGCCCGTTTATGCCGAGTTCGTTGGCGGCTGAATTGAGAATTATGGCGGGTAAGCAGGTCTATCCGAATTTTAATCGTCAACCACAACCTTTGGAAAGTTACGCACTTGAATCTTTGAATATGAAAGGCAGTATGCGTGGTAAAAATAATACCACCGTAGCATTGATTCAGACGCCAGATCGTCAAATTGAACGCGTACAAGTCGGTAGTTATTTAGGTGTAAACCAAGGGCGTATTGTTAAAATTAGCCCAACACAAATAGATTTGGTGGAAATTGTACCTGATGGGCGCGAGGGGTATGTTGAAAGACCTCGTACACTCGTTTTAATTGGGCCAGCACCGTAAGATTAAGGGAATAACAATGAAAAAACAGTTTAAAGATTCTATATTTGGGGAAGCGAAGACCATGAATCATGCGTTCCGTCAATTTTCAATGGGTGCAGTCGCAATTGCGGTGATGCAGGTTGCTTCAGCACAAGTCAGTATGACTAATATTGTGCCAATGAGTTTGGCTGACCAGGGCACGGAAATTCGTGTTATGTTTAATGGCTTGCCTCCTCAACCTCAGGCTTATCAGCTTGAACAACCGTCACGTTTGATTTTGGACTTTGACAAAGCTCAGCAAAGCTTGAAACAAACGTCTATTCCAGTTTCAACTAATGAAGCAAGTTCTGTGGAAGTTGCTGCTGATGATCAGCGTTCTCGTGTGATTGTTAATCTTAAAAATGCAGGTGCTTTTACCACGCGTGTAGAAGGCAATACTTTTGTGTTGAAGATTAATTCAGCACAAGTAGCTGCAAATAATGCACCAGTCGCAGCACGTCAAGTACAACAAGGTGTTTCGAATATCGGATTCCAACGTGGTCATCAAGGTGAAGGTCTGGTGGTCGTAGATTTATTGGGAACTAATACGCCGATTGATGTGCAACAGCAAGGTAGCAAGATTATTGTGCGTACAATGGGGAATAAAATTCCAACTCATTTAGCTCGTCGCTTGAATGCTAATGATTTTGCTACGCCTGTCGGCAGTATTGATGCTTACAATGATAAAGGGAATGGTGTCATCACAATTCAAACTTCTGGAAGTTATGAATATATGGCATATCAAGCTGAAAACAAATTAACGATTAGTTTGAAGCGTCCTGAAGACAAATCACCTTTGAAAACTAAAGTGCAAACCTATACAGGCAATAAGATTTCTTTAGATTTCCAAGACATCGAAGTGCGTCGCGTATTGCAGTTGCTTGCTGATTTTACGGGCATTAACATGGTAGCGGCGGATACGGTACAAGGAAACATTACACTGCGTTTAAAAGATGTTCCTTGGGATCAAGCCTTAGATATCGTATTAAAAACCAAAAATTTGGATAAACGTCGTAATGGCAGTGTGATTTGGATTGCTCCAGTTTCTGAGTTGATCAAAGCAGAGGAAGAACAAGCTAAAGCCCTTGCACAGAGTATTAAGCTAGCACCATTACAGACGGAATATATTCAGTTGAGTTACTCAAAAGCTGAAGATATCGAGCGACTAATTACTCAAGGGAAAAATGCTAACAGTACTAACAACAACAATTCAAATTCTACTGGCGTAAATACTTCTAGTGATGATTCTCTAGGAGGTGGGTTGTTGAGTTCACGAGGAACAGTATCGATTGATCCGCGTACCAATACTTTAATCATTAATGATACTTCACAGAAAATAGATCAGATTCGTAAAATGATCGATCTATTGGATGTTTCAGTTAAGCAAGTGATGATTGAAGCGAGAATTGTGCGTGCAAGCACCGATTTCACCAAAGAGATGGGTGTGAAATGGGGGATTTTGTCACAGGGTATTAACTCTAACAATGATTTATTGGTTGGTGGTAGTGATACAACTCTTTGGGATTTGAAAACACCTGATGATGATGGAAAATACACAATTGAACGCCCAAGTAATTTAAACGTAGATTTAGGTGCAGTTACACCAGGTGCAAGTCGTATTGCTTTTGGTTTGATCAGTTTGTCTGACTTTATGTTGGACTTGGAATTATCTGCGGTGCAGGCTGATGGTTATGGCGAAGTGATTTCAACTCCAAAAGTTTTAACTGCAGATAAACAAGCAGCTAAGATTGAATCTGGGACACAAATTCCTTACACATCTTCAACGGGTGCTGGTGTAGGTGCTGTGCCAAAAACTGAGTTTATCAATGCTACGTTGAGTTTGGATGTAACGCCAAGTATTACTCCAGATGGCAAAGTCATGATGAAGTTGAATATTGCGAAAGATTCACCTGGTGCACCGACGCCAACTGGTCAGTTAACTATTAATAAAAACTCGATTGATACCAATGTGTTGGTCGATAATGGTGAAACTGTGGTGTTGGGTGGTATTTTTGAGCAAGAAAATCTCAATCAACAAACCAAAGTGCCATTCTTGGGTGATTTACCTTACGTAGGTCGATTATTCCGTCGTGATTTAAAAACTGACAACAAACGTGAACTGCTTATTTTTGTGACGCCAAGAATTGTTAATGACACTTTGACGAGAAATCATTAATATATTTCAATCATTGCAATGAATATAGGTGGCGCGTTGCTAGGCAAAGCGTTTCAAACCCTACCGAATATCTACTTGGTAGGGCCGATGGGAGCGGGGAAAACAACAGTTGGTCGACATTTGGCCGAGTTGTTGGGTCGTGATTTCATTGATAGTGATCATGAAATAGAACGTAAAACTGGTGCAACTATCCCATGGATCTTTGAAAAAGAAGGAGAAGTGGGATTTCGTTTGCGTGAAACCAACGTGATCAATGATTTAACTTCCCGCTCTGCTTTGGTTGTTGCAACCGGTGGTGGTGCAGTTACTCAGTCTGATAATCGAAAGTTTTTAAATCAACGTGGTATTGTGGTTTATCTTTATACCCCCGTTGAACTTCAACTCCAGCGAACCTATCGCGATAAAAATCGCCCATTATTACAAGTAGATGATCCTGAACAAAAATTACGTGATTTATTGTCTGCGCGTGATCCTTTGTATCGCGAGATTGCACATTACATTATAGAAACGAATCAAGGGGCTGCTCGCGAATTGGCGCAGAAGATCCTACAGCTTATTTCCTCTCAGCAAGTCACGTAATTGGTTTATTTCTATGCAAACATTACATGTTGAATTGGGTGATCGTCGTTATCCCATTTTTATTGGTAGTCATTTAGACCCTAAAACCTTACTTGAACCCTATTTGAACGGTCGGCAAGTGATGTTGGTTTCAAATACCACTGTCGCTCCATTGTATTTTCAGCGTTATGCCGATGCCTTATTGCAGCTCGATAAACAAGTTGCGAAATGTATTCTGCCTGATGGAGAGCAATACAAAGATATACAGCATCTGAATTTGATTTTTGATGCGCTATTGGAATCAGGATTTAATCGTGATTGCACTGTATTGGCTTTGGGTGGTGGTGTTGTTGGAGATATGGCGGGATTTGCATCTGCCTGTTTTCAACGGGGTGTAAATTTTGTGCAAGTACCGACTACATTGTTATCTCAAGTGGATTCGAGTGTAGGTGGAAAAACTGGTATTAACCATCCCTTAGGCAAAAACATGTTGGGTGCTTTCCAGCAACCTCAAGTGGTGCTGGCGGATATGGCGCAGTTGGAAACATTGCCAGATCGCGAGTTATCAGCGGGATTGGCGGAAGTTATTAAATATGCATTGCTTGGTGATATCGACTTCTTGGTCTGGTTAGAGCAAAACATGGACGCTTTAGTTGGTCGCGATGCTGATTTACTTGCTGAGGCAGTTTATCGCTCGTGCGCACATAAGGCTCGGATAGTTGAAAGTGATGAAAAAGAACAAGGTGATAGAGCGCTATTAAATTTAGGTCATACGTTTGGTCACGCCATAGAATCGTATTTAGGTTATGGTCAATGGTTGCACGGAGAGGCGGTTGCAACAGGTATGGTGATGGCGGCGGATTTGTCATGTCGTTTAGGTTGGATTTCTAATGAAGATGTGCAGCGTACAAAAAATATCATTGCACGGGCGAATTTGCCGATATCATGTCCACACATTCCTTTAGATGAATTTTTGGCTTATATGTCGCATGACAAAAAAGTTTTAAATGGTCAATTGCGCTTAGTTCTGCTTAAACAATTGGGTCAAGCAGTCATAACGAAAGATTTTGATGTCGGGTTAATGAAGCAAACTATTCTTGAAAACCAAACTGTATAATCAATAATTTAGGAAAAGCATGGCTGTGTCACGATCTATTTGGCAACATATTCAACAATCTACTTGGCTAGGATTTGCAATTGTTTGCTTAATTGCGGCCTTGGTTTTTTGGGGAATGACTGATCGAGATGATGTGCTGGTTGAGGTTAAGCAAGCTAAAACTGAAACTCAAATACAAATTCAGCCGGAAAAAGTTGCTGCAACAGCGCATTTAGGTGCACTTTCAGAGGAAGTGAAACCGTTAGATTTAACCACACGGGTTGTTGTCGCGAATGAACATGCACTAGAATTTCGTGGCACAAAATTCATTAAAGAAAATCAGCGTCAATGGACTGTGGAAATTTTCCGCAGCTCGGATGAAGCGATCGTCAAAAACTTTTTGCTCAATCGAGCAGACCGCAAGAAATTTAGTTATCTGCGTTTAAATAGTCCTGATCAAGCCGAACAGTATGTTTTGATTTATGGCTTATTCGCCAATGCCGACGATGCCAATCAGCAATTTGCTCAATTAGGTTTAACTTTACCGAAGTCGATTCAAGCAAAAGCGCAACTTTTATCAAGTTACACGGATTTGGTTAATGACTTGGGTTCGGAGGAACTGAAATTATCATCTGGTCCTTTATACGCCATTCAATTAAAACCTGCCGCACTTCCCAAAGTGGATGAAACTTTATTGATGGATGCAACTGGTGCTTTGCGTAAACCAAGTCATGCAAGCAATAGTAATTCAAATATTGATCCTTTAACGGCTGTTAATACGACTGTCACTCAGCGTGATGCGCAGGGCAATGTGGTAAATGTAAAGCAAAGTCAATCTACTCTGCCAGCCAATCAAAATGCGGAAAAAATAAAAGAAAATTCCAATGGTGTGGGTGCTGACGTAAGTGATCCTTTTAATTAGGATTGCACTGCAATTGCGCTAAATGAATTCAAATGTCGCTGTATAATTTGTTTTAGTACGTTTTATTCTTTATAATTACGCTGCTTATTAATTGCTATTTTATTTTCTTAATAGTTTAGTAAGTGAATGCGTTTTTTGGCATATTTTTTGCCTTTTGTGGCGCTAATTTTTCTGTCCGTTGTCCTTTTGTGCTAAATCTCTCATTAGTTGATTGAAATAGAACATTTTTTATTTATTTGGCTGTGTGAAGTGTAATAACTGAAAACACTTTATCTCGTGAAATGCGCTGATTCTTGTTGAATAAAAGCGTATATTTACACACTCGCCAGTAAAAATGTTTTTGCGAAGCATTGAACTTTATTGAAGTTAATCGACAATATTGCAGAAAATGAATTGATTGTTTGCTGCTCGTAAGAGCCATGTTGAAAGAAGGGTACGCTATGCACATGCCATCGCCTAACACTGTAGCTCCCGCTCAA
>JAVXBC010000138.1:0-7237 GCA_036660195.1 Acinetobacter sp. | reverse complement strand
AAGTGGAAGGTAAAGATGATGAAACTGGTGAAGATCTTGTTCAACGTCCAGATGACCAAGAAGAAACGATTCGTAAGCGTTTAACCTCTTACCATACTGAAACTGAACAATTGGTTGGTTTCTATCAAGGTCGTGCGGCTTCTGGTGAAAATGCACCGACTTATGATAAATTAAATGGCTTACGTGCAATTGAAGACGTGCAGAAAGATTTATTTGCAATTTTAGATAAATAATCTAAAGTTCAAATCGTAAAAGGGCTCTGATTATGGGGCTCTTTTGCATTTAAGGAGGGAGTAAAATGCTTAAAGTTTTTTTAATTCTGTTGGTTGTATGCAGTTTGGTCGGACTGTTATTTTTGTTATATCAAAGCCAAAAAATGTTGCGTCATGTTCAAAAAGAGCAAGCTTTAGAGAACAAAAAAAATGGCAAATTGCATCAGCTGCATCCTAGATTACGCCAAGAAACTAAATCTAAAGATTAATCAATGTTTCTGCTACTAATCAGTTTTGTCGCACCGAATTCAAAACGTTCTGACCAGTGGCATACGTCTGCCACAATACATTCGCCACATTTAGGCTTACGTGCGATACAGCAATAACGACCGTGTAAAATCAGCCAGTGGTGTGCATCTAAAATAAATTCTTTGGGAATTACTTTGATTAAGCGATGTTCTACTTCGAGAACATTTTTACCCACTGCCAAACCTGTACGATTACCCACACGGAAAATATGTGTATCTACCGCCATTGTTGGCTGTCCGAATGCAGTATTGAGCACCACATTTGCCGTTTTCCGACCTACACCTGGTAAAGCTTCAAGTTGCTGACGTGTTTCAGGTACTTGTCCTTGATATTGCTCTACAAGAATCTGACAAGTTTTTATGACATTTTCAGCTTTAGAATTATATAGCCCAATGGTTTTAATATATTGCTTTAAGCCATCTACGCCTAAACTTAAAATTGTATGAGCTGTATTCGCAATCGGATACAACTTATCAGTCGCTTTATTTACACTAATATCTGTGGCTTGAGCTGAAAGCATCACGGCAATCAATAACTCAAACGGAGACGAATAATTCAACTCAGTTTCAGGGTGAGGGCGTTGCTCACGTAAGCGTTCAAAAAAAGTCCGAATTTGCTTTTTGGTCATGTTCTTGGCGGGCATCTAAACGTCCTGCAACTCAGTTAAACGTTGTTTTAATTCGATTAATTCTGTTTGTTTTGTATCATCTATTCGAACACTCAGCTGTTTTTCTAATCGCTTTATTTGGCTGCGAATTTTTGCTAATTCAATGGTGGTTTTTGCATCTGATTTCGGGCTTTCGGTTGGAGTTCCAGTCAAAGTAATCACTGGAACGTGCTCCAAATGTTTAGAGAATTGAGCAAAAAATTCAGTATCAATTTCAGCGCGTACAATTGGCCCTTTACGGCTCAAGCGACTTTTTTCTTCACGTTGAATATGCGCGTAATACCGATGTCTTAAATCATCTTGTTCATTGCGACGTAATTCCGCAGTAGGTAAGGGGTTATTATCTGCAATGAGGTCAATGCAATCGACAGGGCATGGAGGAATGCATAGTTCGCAGCCAGTACACAGGTCGGTCAAAATGCTATGCATCAACTTACCACTGCCAATGATGGCATCGACAGGGCAGGCACTGATACATTTGGTACAACCGATACATTCGTCTTCTCGTATGATGGCTTTTATACGTTGAGGGCGACCATCTGCTTGAATATCCCACGCACTTGCTTCAGCGACTAGTTTTGGACGCTTGAGTAAGATCGCCACCGCATCTGCAACAGGTTGACCACCGGGCACACACTTATTGGCTTCTTCACCTTCCGCAATTGATTTAGCATAAGGCAAACAACCGTCACGATGTCCGCATAAACCACATTGTGTTTGGGGCAAAAGCTGATCTATTTCGGCAATAAGCGAGAGTGGTGCAGTGCTGGACATGAAAAGACGGTGTAACAAAGAAGAATGACAGTATAACAAAGATTGATTTCGCTCAATCACATCCTTCAAAAATATAACTGAGTGCAGTGATTTTATTGATCAATGAGTGCTGAATGCATGGCATCCTCTTAAACTTTAGTTGAGCTGCTTAGTCAAAGCGGTAGATATCCATGCCTAATGAACCCATTGAGAAACTGTTATGCACCAAACTGAAACGATGCCCTGTGCCCATGGCAAAAAACAACGGTGCAAAATGTTCTATAGTCGGGTGATTGCGTTTGGCAAAAGGTAAGTTCGACCAATCCAGCACGGCATCATAATTTTGATGGGTCAAATGGCTCACAACTGTATTTCGAAAACGACTTGCCCACTCAGGAACATCAGCGTTTGCCTGCCAAGATAATTCAGCAAGATTATGGGTAATACTGCCTGAGCCAATCAATAAAATTTGTTGCTCACGTAAAGGTGCAAGTGTCTGCCCGATTTGATAAATCTGTTGAGCAGTCATATTCATCGGCAAAGAAATTTCAATAACGGGAATGTGTGCATCAGGATACATATGCAATAACGGCATCCATACACCATGATCACGTGGACGCGTACTATTGGCATGAGCAGTAATGCCGGTATCTGCAAAAAGTTGGATGATTTGTTCAGCCAATTGAGGTGCACCAGCAGCTGGATAATGAATATCGTACAGCTCAGCAGGAAAACCACGAAAATCGTGCCATGTTTCTGGGCGAACGGATGTACTCACTTCCAAAGCTTGGCTTTCCCAATGTGCAGACATCACCACAATTGCTTTTGGCTCAGGTAAATTTAAACTCAAGCGATGCAGTGCAGGCCCAACCTGTTCGGGATTGAGTGCCAACATGGGAGAACCATGAGAAATAAATAATCCGGGTAGAGTTTGCAGATTCATGAATGAGCACCTGATTGAAGATACACTCTCATCGTGACAAAAACAGCAGCACAATGACAGCCCTTAAAGCTCAACAGTTTGTTGCATTTATAGAACGAACTTTATTATTTTGAGACGATGTTTAAGCACGATGATAGGGGTGATTATGATTAATACTCATAGCCCTATAAAGTTGTTCAATCAATAAAATACGAACCAGTGGATGGGGCATGGTCAATTTGGAAAGTGACCAATGCCATGCTGCGGCTTTTCTTACTGCATCGGACAGACCATCAGGGCCGCCGATCGCCAACACAATATCATTGCCTTCCAGCATCCACTGTTGCATGGTTTCAGCAAGTTTTTCAGTACTCAGTTCTCGTCCGCCGACTTCTAATGCAATTAAGGTTTCATTCTGTTTTATTGCATTTAAGATGCTTTCGCCTTCAATTTGACAATACTTCAATATATCCGCTTCAGAATCATTTTTTCCGCGCTTTGCCATAGGTAGTTCAATGACTTGAGTTTGAACAAAAGGCTGAATGCGTTTGAAATAGTCTTCAAATCCAGTCAGCACCCACGCTGGCATTTTTTGTCCAATGGTCAGAATTCGAATTTTCATAGTACAGTTGAGTCAACTCACAGAAGCTGCATTATAAGCCGTGCAAATCAATAAGGCATATAAGTTAAGACTCATTGCAGCGATAAAATCCTATCGATTATTATTTTAAATAAAAAACGCAGCTCAAAATGTATCTGAGCTGCGATCAAAGTGTCACCCGTCTGGAGTTCGGGCGGCACTAGAAAACCAGTTCATGAGTCGAAATTCACATTTATTTTTGTAGACTCTATTCTATTATGCAATAAATTGGTTATTTTTCAATCAAATTATGTAACAAAAAAGAGAGCCGAAGCTCTCTTTTTATCTGACCGATTTCCTTAGTGACGCGCTGCTTTTGTATCTTCTACAGGCTTCACAATAGGCGTTTTCGGCAACGGTTTCGGCATTTCTGTTAAGGCTAAAGGAAGAATGTCATCAATGCTTTTTACTGCTTTGATTTCTAAGCCTTCTTTAACATTGGCAGGAATTTCAGCTAAATCGCGAACGTTATCTTGAGGAATAAAGACCAGTTTAATTCCACCACGATGTGCAGCAAGAAGCTTTTCTTTCAATCCGCCAATACGCATAGCACGACCGCCCAAACTGGTTTCACCAGTCATGGCAATGTCAGGACGAATCGCAATACCAGTAAAAGCAGAAACCAATGCAGTGGTCAATGCCAAACCTGCGGATGGGCCATCTTTTGGCGTCGCACCTTCAGGTAAATGCACATGGATATCGGTTTCTTCAAAACGAGAAGCATCAATTCCTAAATCATCTGCACGTGTGCGTACGACAGTCATCGCAGCAGTAATTGACTCTTTCATGACATCACCGAGTGAACCAGTGGTAATGAATTTACCTTTACCTTTTACGGCTGCCACTTCGATGGTGAGTAGTTCGCCACCAACTGACGTCCAAGCTAAACCATTGACACGACCGACTTGCGCTTCATCTTCAGCAATACCAAAGTCAAACTTATGCGGCCCTAAGTATTCTGGCAAATTGTCAGAAGTGACTTCAAGTTGTAAGTTTTTCGACTTTTTGCTTACGGCTTCTTTCACCACCTTACGTGCAATTTTCGACACTTCACGTTCTAAACTACGAACGCCCGCTTCACGCGTATAACGTTGGACGATGTCACGAATCGCTTCTTCATGAACAGTCAATTCTTTAGCACGTAAACCATTGTTCTTAATTGCTTTTGGAACAAGATAACGCTCAGCAATATTCACCTTTTCATCTTCGGTATAACCCGGTAAACGAATCACTTCCATACGGTCAAGCAATGCTTCTGGAATATTCATACTGTTGGCAGTACAAATAAACATCACTTCTGAAAGATCTAAATCCAAGTCTAAGTAGTGGTCGCTAAACTTATCATTCTGAGATGGATCAAGTACCTCAAGTAAGGCAGAAGCAGGGTCGCCACGGTAATCTTGTGCCATTTTGTCGATTTCATCGAGCAAGAACAGTGGGTTTTTCACACCGACTTTAGTTAATGACTGCACAATTTTACCTGGCATCGCACCAATATAAGTGCGACGGTGTCCACGAATCTCAGCTTCATCTCGTACGCCACCCAGCGCCATACGGACAAACTCACGACCTGTTGCTTTTGCAACCGATTCACCGAGTGAAGTTTTACCTACACCTGGAGGGCCAACCAAACAAAGGATTGGGCCACGGAGTTTTTTCACGCGAGATTGAACTGCTAAATATTCAACAATACGATCTTTCACGTCATCTAAGCCGTAATGATCTGCATCCAGAATTTCTTGCGCTTTTGCCAAATTAATACTGACTTTACTGGCTTTATTCCAAGGCGTATCTAAAATCACTTCTAAATAGTTACGCACCACCGCCGCTTCGCTAGAAGCAGGTTGCATGGCTTTAAGTTTGCGAAATTCTGCATCAGCTTTTTTACGGACATGTTCAGGCAAATCCGCTTCGGCTAAACGTTTTTCGATTTCTGCAACATCATCTTCAGCACCGCCATTCATATCGGAAAGCTCACGCTGAATCACTTTCATTTTTTCATTCAGAAAGTATTCGCGTTGATTCTTTTCCATTTGGCGTTTTACGCTGTCATGCAGGGTTTGTTCAATTTGCTGTTCAGCAGATTGATTCATCAAATAACCCATCAACTCTTGCAAATGTTCTTCAAAGGCATCGTGCTCTAAAAACTTCTGCTTGATTTCGATATTTAGAGGAACACGTGTCGCAACGAAAAACATCAATTGCAATAAATCTTCAATTTTATTGGCAGCAGCAACAAGCTCACGTGCATTACGTAGTTTCGCCTCAGCATATTGAGCGAATAGGGTGCGTAATTCATTGAGACGAGTGTCTTGATCCTCAGAATCCAAAGGCACAGTCATCGCGCTGATTGCATGTTCTGCTGTTAAGAATTCTTCACCATCAATAATGCGAACCAATTTAGAACGATGTAAACCTTCAATCAGCACTTTAATGCAGTTTTCATCGTTTTCATGATTTACAACTTGTACAATTCTTGCGACCGTGCCGTATTGATAAAGATTATCGTGATCAATATCTTCAGTCAGCGAATCTCTTTGTGCGACCACAAAAACTAAATTATCACTGTTACGCGCCACATCCACTGCATTGATCGATTTTTCACGACCAACAAACAGCGCAATTTGCATGTGTGGATAGACCACAACATCACGTAACGCCAGTAGGGGTAATACACTTGGAACGTCTAGTTCTAAGTCAGTTTCATTGTTCATTATAAGTTCAGACATGGGCACTCCTGAGTGACAACGGTGTTGCCATGTTTTTTATAGTGATGGGCATTTTAAAAATTACAAGGGTTTTAATTGAGAAAATATTAAAAAAGGACTGAATTAGAGGAAAAAATCGATTTGCTAGTGAAATATGCTTTATCTTTTAAATGGATAAAACTTTTTCGGGGTTAATAAGCCATCTAAAGGTTGATCCCATTTTTGGCGCAATAACGTGGTATTGATATATTGAAAATCATGCGCCAGCCCTAAGCGATAAGGGTGATTCGGTGCTGTTGCCAAGGTGCGATCATAAAAACCACCCCCCATACCAATTCGAGTCCCGTTTTGATCACAGATCAACAGTGGCATTAACAGTATGTCTAACTGGCTGACATGTTGACCTCGACTTGCCATTGGTTCTTTCATTCCCAATGGATGATGTGAAAAGCGTTTATTTCGATATTGATTGGCATTGATTTTGACCCAAACCAGTGTTTGGTTCATGTTACAAATCATGGGTAAATAAACATTTTTATGCTGTTTAAAGCACAATTCAATGATCTTTTGCGTCTGAATTTCGCCAAAGGCGTGCAGATAAAATCCAACTTTTTTGGATGATTTAAAAACAGGTACGTGTCGAAGTAAATTTAACAGTTGTTGTTCAGACTTTCTTTGCGCGAAGCGAGAAAGTTGTCTTCTTTCTAAACGAAGTTTTTTTCTTAATGCGGGGAGAGCGTCGCTCATAACAGGTATAAAGTTGCAAACATACATTTATATTAAAACATTTTTTTAGCAATAACTTAATTCAAGGCGAGATAATTTGTAGCGTCAAGTACACAGCTATGAAACTGAATTTATGATGATAAATCGAAGAGGTAGATTTCAGCAGGAAGTTGAATCTAATTTTAATTTGGAATAGAAAAGCAGGAACTGAGCGATTAAGCTAATTTAGCTTTAATTTTGGTAGAAACTTGTGCAGGATCGGCACGCCCGGCTATGATCGGACGTAGAGAATTCATCACC
>JAVXBC010000137.1:2587-7239 GCA_036660195.1 Acinetobacter sp. | reverse complement strand
ATCTTATTTGCTATGCCTGCTAGAAAATATGATTGTTAGGAGTGGTTTTGAACATGCTGTTGCTGTTTCTGCCGACGTTTCATTGCCTCTTCTTCAAATGTGGTCTCAACTTCTTCAACCACATCCTCATGCGGGCAAACATCAAAAGGCTCAATCCAATGCTCTTCTTTCACTTTGCCATTGTGATAAAAAGCAATTAGACTGCCAATTGCCTGCTCAATACGACGACCAACAAAAAGCGAGCCACGTTTGTCACGATAGGCCCGCCAAATTTGCAATTCATCGTTGCTTAAGTTTCGTTTGGCTTCGTCGATTGTTCGTCCGCCAATTCCGTTGATGACAAGCTCACACCAGAATTCGTTTTCTCTGAATTCTTCGTCTGAGACTTTCCCGAAAAATTATTGACACCATCTGCAACTTTATACAGCGCTTCAATAAAAATCGGATCAGAGTCATAAACATCATCTGTCGACTCAAAAAACATCTTGCCACTGACATCATCACAAACAGAGCCAAGCAACTGAGCTGCTCGCAGCAAACGACTATCAACTGACTTGATTTTTGAATTTTCAATATTTTCAAAATCAATATTCCATTGATACGCTTTTGACGTTGCTTCGATATCTTTATAGCTCAAACGCTTGATAAAGACTTGACCCGAAAGCTCAACCATTTCACCCAGACTTAAATCAGCTTTACCCGTATTTTCACGGATAAACTCAAGATTTTCATCTGTGACCTCGACCAACCAAGTCACTGTACGTTCAACAGCAGCAGCAACTTTTGTCACTTTTTTCAGTGATTTCAATTTCAAAGTCATGGCACTTTCCATTCATCAATGATTTTAGATTGGCGACGCAAAGGCAAACTGTGATTCACCAATGAATTGGCTTCAATGACTGGCTTGCCCTTACGCAAGCGGACAGTTGCATATGACCAAGATCGAGTGTCAGGCAAATCAACAACATTACCTGTTACTGTTGGCACACCTGCACCATCCGAATAACCTGCATAAAGAACAATCGTCTCAAGATTTTCTGCGAGATCAAGCAATAGTAAATGCGTTGCATTTTTTGGATCTGTATTAATACTAGCTGAGCCATCACCAGGCTTGCCAAGTACAAAATCACTGGTTGCCACGTCAGCATTATCTAAACAGTTATCATCAATTTCATCATAGTTTTCATCACCCCAGTCAAATGCTTTAAGACAGAGTAATTTTGTCAATGTTGGCGTAGCACTTGCACCATGCAACGCCCAAAATTCAGTACCTTTACCCAAAATACCTTTTTTAGCCATGAGTTTTGCTCCTTAACAGCAATAAAAAAGCAGCCTTGTGGCTGCCCGTATCTACTTAAAATTTAAATTTCTTGAATCCAATTTGCATCAAATCCACGAACATATTGCTTAGTGACTGGATCAATATTGCTAATACGCGGATTTAGTACAAAACAACTAAGCTCCAAAGCTTTACGCACTACATCACGAACTGCATAAGCATTTTTTGCATTAGTGTCATAAACCATAACTTGAAACATGACATCATCGAAATCGGCAGGCGCATTATCTAAATGGTTATATGACTGCCCACTCAACTCTTGCCAAACAGCATATGGAACAATCGAATTTTCAGGTGCAACATCTTCATAAACACGCAGATCATCACCCAGCAAAGCAGTCACAGCAGCATTTGCTTTTAATGTCTTATAAATTGGTAAATAGCTCATAATTTTGCCAACTCCGCATCAAGCTCATTAACAAAAACTTGTGAAAATTTATTGATGACATTTTCAATATTCATCGCAAGTGCAGGACGCATAAACGGCACAGCAGGAACACCTGTTTTACCAAATTCAATCCACCGCCAATGCCGTGTGTCACCACCACTGGTATTCGGTGGATTTGGATTTGAGAATGAAGCACCACCACGAACACCAACACGCATTTTTATGGTGTTTTTATCCCGTGTCTTTCCTGCCGAAGTAGAGATATTTTTAAAAATCTTTTCTCTAGTCACAGGATCATCAATCCGCTTTGCATTTTCTTTTGCTGCATCTCGTACAATATTCATACTTTGCCGAGCTGCTTTTCGAGTGATCCGTCGAACAACTGTCGCACTACCCAACTCACGCAACTTACGCTCAATGTCTTGATGACCTGAAAAAATTGCAAATTGAGACATATCAAGCCTCCTTAAACTTTTCTACTCCTTTCGACAGTAAAAAAGTGCTGTAAATATTGCCAGTTTCATCATCATTCAAAGCAGGACTGTCAATTGCATATGTCTCTCCACGAAAAAAAACACGCATCGAACTATCAATATCAGTTCGATAACGTACTTTTAAACGCGCAATAACTTGAGACTGGGCAGCCTGAGCTGCAATCAAATCCTTTGCAGATAATGGAGAAACCTTAGCCCACAAATGCAAAAAATCCTGCCAACTTGCAGGATTTTCAAACCCATCATCATCACGACCACTACCAACACGTTGCTGAATAATGACCCGATGGCAAAGCTCACCAGCACTGATTCCTGACATAATCACTCACTCAAATATGTTTCTTGCTTGTCATCATCATCCAAAGCCTGAGCAAGCAGCTCATTATTTTGATTCATGATTTGGGCCATGACTTCGTTCTGTGTATTGACTGTCTGAATCAGATCCCGACACACGCCGATCAACTCCAGAACCAAGTTGTTGCAACAGCCGTTGCAGTTTGAGCTTTGCTCGCTCTGTATGTTGTCTAATCCACTCACGTCTTGCCTCACATCCTGAACAGTTCATTTTGCCCAAGCCTCATAAGCCAATTGAATTGCCAAAATCTTGTATTGACCACATTCAATGATGAATAAACGCTCACCATGAATCAGCAGCAATTTTGGATAATGGCTCGTTGATTTAACCCATTGCTCAAATTCAGACATCACATCACCAATGGCACATAATAAGGATTCAGCATTGCGCGGACTGGATCAGGCAAAAAATCACCAAAAGTCGGCATACCTGTTTCAGCATTGCGGTATTTATCGTAATAACCACACAACAATAAAATTGCATGTTGCTGAACTTTATTTTCTGTATCGAACTTGGTTTTTACATGGTCCTGAACTTGCTGTGTCGAAACATCAAGTAAACGTTGCAGGTCAGTCGTTGTTTGATCATCAAGATCATAACGAAGGTGACCTGCGACATCATTCACTGTTAGCGGCATCTTTACCCCCTTTGCTATTTGCAAATGGATCATCTTTAGCATCACGTTTTGCCAACGCTTCAAGACTAAAGTTTTGTTGTTGCAGATATACAGACCAACCACCAACGACAGGTTTAAGATTGAACTTAATCCGTGCCTCATTTGGTGCAATAATTCCACCCTTAACGCCTTTGGTGTAATAATCCATTTTCGATGATGAATCCATTCGAATTAGGCTTTCCACATCTAAAAAGACTTCATAGCCCATTTCTTTTAAACCAAGGCTGTCATCTAAAAGGTTTTCAATTGCTTCAACAGGACTTTGCAAACAGTCGCCATAATATAAAAGGTTGACATCCTCAATTTTCAAGCCTTGTGGAATTGAACCAAATCCGATTTTATAAGGCGGCATATTGAATGCCGAACAACATACTTCAACACTCATTTTATGTTGTTCGATCAATTGAGCATCAGCAGCAGCAATACTAATAGCCAAATATTTCATATCACCGCCTAAAACAGCAGTTCCACCAATATTCGCACCAGAATAATTTTGCTTCCAACGTTCCTGAATACTCTTAGCTGTCTCATCATCAATTCGACCAGGTGCTGTCAAAATTCCACTTGGTCTACTCATGTTGTTGAAAAATGTTGCACCATATTTTTGAATTGCTAAACCATTGCCAGCAGCCAAAGCACAAGCAACAACAGGACTTAAACCAACAAGCGGATGGTAAAAACAATTCCAACGATCATGAATAATTTCAGATGCGGGCAAAATAATTGATTGTGTTTGTTGTGCCAACAAATCAATGCTGATTTGATAATAAACAAGCCCACCACGATCAACCAAAGGCTTTACTAGATCAGGATTCAACACAATCAGTTGCTCAACCTGCCCTAAAAAATTTCGAAGTTTTAAAACGTAGGTATTGCCACGACTTAATTTAGAAATGATCCAGTATTCCAAAAATTGCTGCATAGTTTGGAATCTATTTGGCTTTTCCAAAAACTTTAGGTTTTCATCTTTGGTTTTTACCCAAATATCACCATCTTTCTTTTTTAACTCTAAAGGCATTTTTCCAATGTCTTTAGAAATGATCGAAATACAGGAAAATATAGGATGAAATTCGAGTAAATCCCCCTTTTTTATCTCCATATTTCGCTGCCAAGCGCCCATGAATGGCTCAAATATATGACTCCAACCACCCGAACCCTGCACTGGAGACATGGACTTTTTACGGAAGAAACCTCTAAATACGCCCATTTACCCACCCTTTTTAGTGTTTTTCCCACCTTTATTTGCTGACTTTGGGACACTTTGTTCAGCCATTTCAGGGACTAAAGCACCAAAATCATCTACAACAGGCGTACCATTCAGATTTAATAACAAACCTTTTGGATCAACAGGATCAACAGGATCAACAGGATCAACAGGATCAACAGGATCAACAGGATCA
>JAVXBC010000137.1:0-2487 GCA_036660195.1 Acinetobacter sp. | reverse complement strand
AACAGGATCAACAGGATCAACAGGATCAACAGGATCAACAGGATCAACAGGATCAACAGGATCATTTAATTTAGATTCAATAATCAATTCAGCCATACCCAAACGGATTAAAGTATCAGCTTCATAATCCTGTAAATCATGGATCGAACCCGCAACACCTGAGCATAAATCTTGTGTAAATTTAACTTTTGGCATTTTTATTACTCAACAAAAAGCCCCTAACAAGGGGCTTGTTTTTCAAAAGTTAGAACTGAATATAACCAGCAGCTTTACCACGTGGCTTCCAACGAATGAATCGTTCAGCACGGATTGCCATCAAGTTGTTTTCATACAAGTTGACCCAGCTTGGCGATGCATCAGTTCCCATATTAATGCTCGCCTCTGAACTGATTGCAAAATCAACACTGCCATCATCAGCAAGTAAAATTTGTTCAGGTAAAACCAAAACAATCTTATCCGTAGTTGCGGCTGAAATTTCAACAGGCAAAGTCACCAACTCTTTAGCCCCATTAATATTCATACCTTCAAAGTATTTTTTACCCAATGCATCACGCAACATACTTAACTGTGCAGCACGAGTTTCAGACATGACCCAAGTCGCACCATCAAGCGTAAGACCAGCATCTGTAATTTGCTTAATTACCAAAGCCAGATCTGCTTCGATTGCAGCACCAGTAACACCTGAACTTGCTACAGCAGTTAAACCATTTAGAATAGAGGCTGGACTATCAGTTGATTCTGCTTTAGTCGGATCAAAGAATTGACCGTCAATAAATGTAGCTGTCGATTTGAGCAAATCATCTAAAACAAGCTGATCCGCTTTTGGATTAGAAAAACGCACCAATTCATCTGAGAGTAAAACAATTCCCGCAACTTTTGATTTAGTCATAGTGACACTACCAAAAGTCGGATTAGTTGTTGGCTTTCGTTTAGCCTCACCCACCCAACCAACCGTTGCAGCACCAGTCTGAGCAGGTACTTTGATATTAAACGGCACTTGACGCATACGCGCAGCCAATTTATCAACAGCCGTCTTACCACGCAGCAATTCAATAAATTCGCCTGTTAAATTTTGCAACTCAACCAATGATTGACCAAAAGTTGCTTCACCAGTCGCACCAACTAAAGCTTTTTGCTCTAGTGCAAGCTGAACAGCTTCGGGCGCCCCCCAACTTTTCAAAATTGATGCAGGAGAAACACCGCCACCAGACTTAGTTGCTAGTGCCAATGATTTTACCATCAAGGCAAAACCAATACCCTTTGGTAAGTTGCTTTCAGTTTTTACAACTGGATTCCCTTGAGTAGTATCAGTACCTTGCTCTGGAGTCACACCAGCCACTGGAGTGGTATTTTCACCCCATTCAGCTTGAGACTTTTCCAAGCTTTCTAAACGACCCAAATTCAATTCCAAATTCTTGATTTCTGTCTCAAGACCTTGGATCTCTTTTTCTGCTTCCCCATCTGGAGTTGCACCCGTTTCAGCAGCAGACTTGGTCATTAAACCTGCCATTTTCTTTTTACGTTCATTGATTGCTGCTTTCGCTTTAGCAATTTGCTCTTTTAAAGTCATGCGAACTTTACTCCAGTAGTTTTTGATTCAGATACATCAAACAGCTTTACACCACCTATTTTTGGCTTATCTGTTTGAATAATTTCGGGCTTAACACAAGGCACAGATTTTTCTTTGCCTGTATCTGGTTTCTTCTCGGAAAATTCCTTTTGGCAAAGCGATTTAATACTTGTAATCGTTGCCTCCTGATTCGCAGCAATCGTCACTGCTGATAACTCATACCAATCCCACTTCAAAAAGTGGACACCCCACGTCCCTTGAATATCGGCAATTTCTAAACCACGAAACCCAACTGACAATCCACGAACTAGACCTGTTTTAATACTGTCCCAAGCTTTTTGAAGCAGTGCCTTCAATTCAAGAGACTCAACCTCACTTGGCTTCACCAACTGAATCTTGACTTGAATCCCTTCATCAGTAATAACCGCTTCAATCACATTACCAATCGGCTGATCGCGGTTGTGCTGCCATAAAAACGGAACTGGTAAAGTGAATTGAGCGCCTTTTGGCTCAACAACATCATCAACACGGTCAGGCGTTGGCGTTGTAGCCAAGCCCTCTAAAATCCACTGCTCATCATTAACTGACTTAATCGTGAGCAAGCTATATCCGAGCTTCATATTTTTAAAACTCCAAAAAAAAGCGACCTAGAAAGGTCGCTCATAAAATTAATAATCAGATCAAACAAAAAACACACTAATCTTTGATGATGCAGGCTCTGGATTCATCGACATCAAAGCCACACCGTTAAACATCGCAATCAGTGGATCAATTTTGGCTTTTCCAGATTCCTGCTTACGGATCGTCATCGCATTACCCTGATAAACCCCCTTAGCATTTCCTACACACCAATTCATCATTGGTTGCCCTGCATGTAGAAATTTACCTTCAGCCACTTTTCGCTCGGTTGTTTGAAC
>JAVXBC010000136.1:0-7357 GCA_036660195.1 Acinetobacter sp. | reverse complement strand
TCTATGTCAAATTGATCTTGTTGTTGAACCCATGTAAAAAATGCACTACCTGATTGCTTTGGTGTGCGAACCCCAATTTTTCCTTGTAAATCAAAGTTATTTTCATCTTGGATTTGCGGGGAAGCAATGTTTTTTGTAGGTTGGGTGAAATGTTGACAGCCCGATAGCAATAGAACACTACTGCTCATTGCAACCAAACATAACTTTGAAAACACAGACATAGAATTAACTCTTTTTGACATTAAGCGGTAAGATTAAACCATCAAGTTGTTGTAATTGTGGGGCATTTGCATGGTTTTGTTTCAGCTGTTGTAACACTTCGCTAAATTCGGTGAGTGAACCTTGCATATACAGGGCTTTGGCATAACGCAGTCCAATATTCACGTTTTGACTCAGCGCATAGGCTTTTCCAAGCACTTTAGCGGCAGTGTCAAAATCATTTTGCAAGAATGCAATATAGCCTAAAGTATCTAAAATTGAGGCTTGTTCAGGCGCATATTTTAGTGCGAGTTCGGCATATTGACGTGCTTCTTTTAAGCGTCGGTTTTGTAATGCCAAAGTATAAGCGTATGCATTTAGGTAAGTGGGGCTGTTCGGTTCTAGCAATAATAATTGTTTTAAGGTTTTATCCAATTTTTCTCGATCTGTATATGGGTCGAGCAGCAAGACTTCAGCATAAATGAGTTCAGGATCATCGGTGATACTTTTAATGGCTTCATCTAACAACGCCAAAGCCGCTTTTTTGTTGCCCATTTTTTTTAAAATATCAGCTTGGGTTTGATATAAAAAACTGGCATGTTGTGGATAGTTGACACGTTCCTGAGTTAAAAAACGTAGCGCATCATTCAGTTGTTCTTGCTTCTCAAAAATGCTCACCATATTGCGTCGAGACACAATATATAAACTGCCATCGACTAAGCGATAGTAAGCTTTTGCTGTATCGTAATGCTGTTTACGTTGTGCATTAATCGCAAGGTAATAATAGGCTTCATTTTGATATTTAGGTGATGCGCGTAATTCCACCAAATAGTGTTCGGCTTTTTGATCTTGTTTTAAGTCGATACTGGTTAAGCCTGCAATAAACAAGGCTTCTTCGGCTTTTGGATGGTCTTTAATAATATTTTCGAGTTTTTCTAGGGCAAGTTGTTGTTGATTCATTTGAATGTAATAGCGTGCTTCTGCTAAACGGACATCAACATTATTTCTATTCTTACGGCTGGCTTGTACAAACCAAGCTTGAGTGGCGGCATCATCTCGCAAAGCCATAAGT
Source organism: Acinetobacter sp. (assembly GCA_036660195.1). Classification (GTDB taxonomy): domain Bacteria; phylum Pseudomonadota; class Gammaproteobacteria; order Pseudomonadales; family Moraxellaceae; genus Acinetobacter. The sequence goes on along the minus strand of JAVXBC010000136.1, from coordinate 6,087 downwards.
AAATTGGCTTTCATTAAAATAAAACTGGTTGATTTGGGGCGTTTGCGCAAGGCATGATTAATATTGCCAAGTGCTTGCTCATACAAACCATCTTGTGCTTCTAAACCTGCAACTAATGCCAAAATTGAAGGATTATTTTTTTCTTGACTGGTTCGTAATGCGCTGAGTAAAACTTCACGGTCTTGAGCAAGTTCAGGTGCAATTCCCGCAAGAATTTGTTCTAAATCCGCCGTAGGGTCAATGGTGAGAATCTTATCCAGTGTTTTTGCCGCCAGCTCATATTCATGGGTTTTTAAGGCAATATGCGACAAATAAAACAATGCAGGAACGTCTTGTGGTTCTTGTGCGACCCAATGGGTGGCAATGTCTAAAGCGGCTTGCAGATCATTATTTTCCAAAGCAATATCTAAAGCACGTTGTTTAACCAATGTCGAATTACTACGAATTGCCAGCACGGTATAATTGTGTAAGGTGGTGGCTACATCATCATAAGCAAGTGCGAACTCAGCAACCATACTTTGTTGTAACGCATGTTCAAAACTTTGCTCGGCGTACATCTCATGGATCGCTTGTGCAGAGACAAAAGAGCTCATGCTACCTAACAATAAGAATGTGGTAGAATACCGTCGAATCGTCTTGCCGCTAAGGTGGTTACGGCGATATAGCTGACGCAATTTTTATTGATCCAAAGTAATTTTTTTATGACACCGATATTGCACAATAGCATAAATTTAGCGAAATAATGGCCTGATATGTCTTTCTTTGCATTGGGTGTCAACCATCAGACCGCATCAGTCGAACTGCGTGAGCAAATTGCTTTTAATGCAGAGCGACTAGCCACGCTATTGCTTGCGCAACGCGAGCATGCAAGCTTGAATGATGTGGTTGTGGTGTCGACGTGTAATCGCACTGAAGTCTATGCCATGACCGAAGATGCAGACCATATTTTAACGTGGCTGGCTCAGGTCAATGGTATTGATGCTGAGCGCATTATTCATCATGTTTATCGTTACCAAGATGCGCAAGCAGTGACCCATTTAATGCGTGTAGCCAGTGGCTTAGACTCATTAATGCTGGGTGAACCGCAAATTTTGGGACAAGTGAAAAGTGCTTTGGCATTATCCAAACAAGCTGAAACGATTTCGCCCGAACTCAATGCAATTTTTGAATATGCCTTTTATGCGGCAAAACGGGTACGGTCAGAAACCTCGGTGGGCAGTCATGCGGTGTCAATGGGCTATTCGGTTGCACAACTCGCTTCACAGGTCTTTAGCCACACTGAGAAACTCACCGTAATGGTGGTTGCTGCAGGTGAGATGAACCGTTTGGTGGCAAAACATTTGGCTGAAATGGGTGTTGCAAAGATCTTGATTTGTAACCGTAGCCGTGAACGAGCAGAAATTTTAGCACAGGAAATTTCCTCTCAAGTTGAGGTGGAAATTGTTGCTTTTGCAGCGCTTGCGCAAAATTTACATCGTGCCGATGTCGTTTCCAGTTGTACGGGAAGTTTAAATCAAGTGATTCATTATGCCGATGTGAAAGCGGCATTAAAAAAACGTCGCTATCAACAAATGTTGATGGTCGACTTAGCTGTTCCGCGTGATATTGACCCTAAAGTTGAATCATTGGATAACGTGTATTTGTACGGTATCGACGACCTGCAAAGTGTGATTGATGAAAATTTAGCGCAACGCCGCCAAGCGGCAGTTGAAGCCGAAATTATGGTCAATCAGCTTGCGACACAGTTAATGACGCAGCAAAAAGTCAAAGAAGCGAGTGGAATTATTCAGTCCTATCGCCAACACAGTGAAGACATCAGCCAACAAGAGCTAACCCATGCGCTAGAGTCGATACAACATGGACATTCTCCAGAGCAAGCCATGCAGGAACTTGCACATCGCTTAACGCAAAAACTCATGCACCCAACTTCAATTTTGTTAAGAGAAGCGGCAAAAGCGGAAAATCCTGATTATTTTGAGTGGCTACAGCAGCATCTATACGATGTATTTGAGCATGAGCGGAAACCGAAGCAGTAAGTCCACCAGTCATTTTAAATTAAGACAATAATTTCAAGCTAATCAGCTTCGTCAATTCATTCAGCTGTTGACGTAAATTTCGAGATTCAATCAGCGAAATTGGCGATTTTAATTTTTGTCGCAAATATTTTTCTTGTAAACCAAGCGCGTATTCTTTCGCAAGTTTATCTGCAATTTCAGGTGCTTGCGTGAGCGATTGAATATTGGTGCGCTGCATAATATCTGCTAATTCATGCCGATATGAGCTACATGCACCCAAAACATAATAAGTGGCTAACTCTGGGTCATCAGGCAAATCTTCAAACACAATATTTAGTACCGCCAATATCTTAGCCAGTAGCTCGTTCGCATCAATAAAAGCTCTTAATTCTTCAAAGTGAATATAAAGAAAGGGGTGATGCATCAAAATCGCAATTGCAAAGTCTTCATCTTTGGTGTGGATATTAAAAGACAACGACGCATCATGGCTGATTTGTGGCGTAAAACGTTTTCCTAAACCTAACTTTTCACGGAAAGACTGACTCAACAAATAACGAAACGAACCATGTTTGGGGAGTAGTTCAGTCAATTCCCGCAATTCACCCATCACCAAACTTTTACCTTCAGGTGTGCTGACGTCGTGCTGCCCTGTTAAATGAGCAAATACAAAATCAGAAAGTAATGGTGCTTGTTCCAATAGTTGTTGAAAACGTTCTAAGCCTTCACGGCGGATGAGCGAGTCTGGATCATGTTCATTGGGTAAAACAAAAAATTTCAGTTCACGCCCATCATTCAGCAAAGGGAGGGCAATATCCAAGGTACGCCGCGCCGCTTTTTGCCCTGCGGTATCACCATCAAATGCAATGGTAATACGAGAATTTTGTTTAAATAGCGTATTTAAATGATCTGCATTACTGGCCGTTCCAAGCGTCGCCACCGCGCCATAGATGCCATATTGCTGTAGCGCAATCACATCCATATAGCCTTCAACCATCAGCCAGTCCTGCGCTTTAAGTTTGCGCCCTTCATATAAACCGTATAACAATTGGTTTTTATGGAACACTTCAGAATCAGGCGAGTTGATGTATTTTGGCTTTATTTCATCATTTAAAGCACGACCACCGAAACCAACCACGCGACCTTTCGCATCGCGAATCGGAAAAATCACGCGATCACGTAACAAGTCAAAGTCACGACCACTATCACTTGAACGAATCAAACCAAGCTGTTTAAGACCTTCAATATCTTGAGGAAAAGCTTTTTCTAAATGCTGCCAATCTTCAGGGGCATAACCTAAACGCCAAAACTCAATGGTTTGTGCAGATAAACCACGTTGTTTGAAATAATGTTGTGCTTTTTGACTGTTGGGAAGTTGTCGCTCATAAAACTGGGCGATGTTTTCCAATAAATCGTATAAATTCCCTTCTTGAAACTGCTCAGCGTTGAGAAACGGAGAATCAAACTGCGCAAAAGGATCGTCTTGATAACGGTTAGGATCAAGAAATGGATCGTCAAATGCGGGTTCAATATTTGGAGCATTTTGTGTTGGAGGTTCGACCTGTATAGTTTTTTGTGGAGCAACTTGTGTGGTACGTTTATAAGAAAGTTTTTTGTTATCGTGATTATCTTTAGGTAGTTCGATGCCCGTTTTATTGGATAAATCCTGCATGACATCAATGAAATTACGTCCATCGATATCCATCAAAAAACGTATTGCGTTGCCATTTGCCTGACAGCCAAAGCAGTGGTAATACTGCTTGTCACGGTAAACATGGAAAGAGGGTGACTTTTCTTGATGAAATGGACAACAGCCCGAATAGGTTCGCCCAGTCTTTTTTAATTTCACACGCTGACCGATCAAATCGACAATATCGGTTCGATCTAAAATTTGATCAATAGTATGTTGTGGAATTGCCATGCGCGTTGAACCAGTTCAAATCGTTCGGAAGAACTAAGAAAGTCTCGAAATTCATTGTTGCATAAAATAAAAAACAGGCAAGGGTTAACTTGCCTGTTTCAATGAGCGGGCTGCCAATTAATTAATTGGCTGCATCTTCATCATTTTTATCAGCTTCAATAACTACAGCAGGTGTGGCGTTACTGCTTGGTGAAACTTGCTCTGTCGCATTTTCAGGTTTATCTAGCAAACCAAAGCTTAGGCGATTGGTTAAACTACGCTGTTCGCCCTCATTTTTAGTTTCTTTTTTGATTTCGACAGTTTTAGATTCACGACCCAATAAGCCCAAACTAGCACGATTCACCCAACTACCATCTTTATGAGAAGCGCGTAAATTCACTTCACCATTCGATTTAACTAAGTGCGGATAATTGAGTTTTAAAATTTCAATATATTGTTGAGCTGTCGCTTGATCGCCCAGTTTTTGATAGCTATAAGCCAAAGTCGCTAACGCTTCAGGGGTTTGTGGCGTTTGTGGATAATGTTCAATCACCCATTGCGCACGTTCAGCTGCTGCCAGCCATGCTTTACGTTGAATGTTAAAACGCGCTGCATTCATTTCGCTTTCAGCCAGTTCTTGACCAATAAACTTCATACGTTGTGCTGCATCGACTGAATATTGGCTACTTGGAAAACGACGAATCAGTTCGACAAAATTTTGGTAAGCCAGTTTGACGTAACTCACATCACGATGCGATTGTTGTAATGAGGTATAACGAATCAAACTGTCGTAGTTGGTTTCCATGTTGGCGACGCCACGAACGTAGTAGGCATAATCAACATTTGGATGTTGCGGATTCAAACGGATAAAACGGTCAGCTAGTGCAATTGCACCTTCATAATCTTTTTGTTTGAACTTAGCGTAAATCAATTCAAGTTGAGCTTGTTGGGTATACTGCCCAGTTGGATAATAGGTGTCTAAAGCTTCGAGAGACTTCACTGCATCGGTATATTGATTGCGATCAAGCGATTTTTGCGCTTTGTTAAAATAGACTTGTTCGCTTGATTGAGGGCCTTTATCGGCAACTTCTTTTTTCGTTGGATTGCTGCTACAGCCCACAAATGCAGACGCGACGCCTAAAGATAACGCCAATATCGTAATTTTATAATGGGGTAGCGACATAAAAATTCCTCTGCTTTTGAGACAATAAGCTACAATGGGGCTATTAAATCATTTTTGTACCGATCATCAAATGACTTCAGCACAATCTTCCAATTCAAATATATCAGAAACAGATTTCTTACTCGAAGATTCTGTCGATGCAGATAATCATACTTCTGATGCAACTGCAACACGTTTATCGTTGCAAATTCAACTTGATGAAACGTATTTGGGGCAACGTATCGACCAAGTTGCCGCTTTGGTTTGGAGTGATTTTTCACGAGAAAAACTGAAACAATGGATGAAAGAAGGTCATCTATTGGTCAATGGTCAGATCGTCAAGCCAAAATACCGTTGTGAAGGAAATGAACAGCTCACTTTAGAAGTTGAACTTGAAGTACAGACGACGAGCCAACCTGAAAATATCCCTTTAAATATTCTCTATGAAGATGACGATATTATCGTGATTAATAAAGAAGTGGGGATGGTGGTGCATCCAGGCGCAGGCAATCCAACAGGAACCTTGGTGAATGCCTTGCTTTTTCATGCGCCAAAACTAGCAGAATTATCACGTGCAGGCTTAGTCCATCGTATTGACAAAGACACCAGTGGTTTATTGGTGGTGGCGAAAAATTTAGAAGCGCAATTTTCTTTGAGCAAACAATTGGCAAAGAAAACGGTTTATCGCGTTTATGACTTGGTGGCATACGGCAATATTATTGCGGGTGGAACCATTGATGAGCCAATTAAACGACATCCAATGGATCGCGTGAAAATGGCGATTTTGCCGGGTGGGCGTGATGCGGTAACGCATTATAATGTTAAAGAGCGTTTCCGTAATTTTACCCGTGTGCAAGCGCAACTTGAAACAGGACGAACGCATCAAATTCGTGTGCATTTCAATTATCTTGGTCATGGTTTGGTTGGCGACCCTGTTTATGTCAATCGTGTGCGTTTCCCAGCGGGTGCATCAGAAAAATTAACCGATATGCTACGCAGCTTTAAACGTCAGG
>JAVXBC010000135.1:0-7412 GCA_036660195.1 Acinetobacter sp. | reverse complement strand
AACTCAAAGCATTACGTGGCTTACCCGCAGCATTGAAAACAGCACTTGAACAACTACCGCCGTCTGCACACCCGATGGACGTGATGCGTACTGGTGTATCTGTGCTCGGTTGCTTAACCCCAGAACATGAAGACCACAACGAAGCGGGCGCAAAAGACATCGCGGATAAATTGATGGCAAGTTTGGGTTCAATGTTGTTGTATTGGTACCACTTCAGCAACAACGGTCGCCGTATTGAAGTTGAAACCAACGATGACTCAATCGCTGCGCATTTCTTGCATCTACTGCATGGTGAAGCGCCATCGGAAGAATGGATTGAAGCAATGCATACCTCTTTGATTCTGTACGCCGAGCATGAGTTCAACGCATCGACATTTACCTCTCGTGTGGTGGCAGGGACAGGTTCAGATATGTACTCAGCCATTACAGGCGGCATCGGTGCGTTACGCGGCCCTAAACATGGTGGAGCGAACGAAGTGGCGTTCGTGATTCAACAGCGTTATGACAATGCAGATGAAGCTGAAGCTGACATTCGCAGCCGTGTTGAGAAAAAAGAAGTGATCATTGGCTTCGGTCATCCTGTGTATACGATTTCTGATCCACGTAACGACGTGATCAAGAAAGTGGCGCGTGAATTGGGTGAAGCACAAGAGAACACCAAAATGTACCTTATCGCCGAGCGTTTAGAATCGGTGATGAAAGAAGTGAAGAACATGTTCCCGAACCTCGACTGGTTTAGCGCGGTGAGCTATCACTTAATGGGTGTTCCAACGGCAATGTTCACGCCATTATTCGTGATTGCACGTACTGCGGGCTGGTCTGCGCATGTGATTGAACAACGTCAAGACGGCAAGATCATTCGCCCAAGCGCCAACTATACAGGCCCTGAAAACCTCAAATTCAAACCTTTGGCGGAGCGTGACTAATATGAGCAATACTCAATATCGTAAACCGCTGCCAAATGATAATGGCAATACCCAGCTCGAATACTATGACGTGCGTCAAGCCGTGGAAGATATTCAGCCAGGCGCATACGCAACCTTGCCTTACACCTCGAAAGTATTGGCTGAACAATTGGTACGTAAATGCGACCCAGCATTGCTCACCGATGCCTTAACCCAGTTAATTGAACGCCGTCAGGACATGGATTTTCCTTGGTATCCTGCACGTGTGGTCTGTCATGACATCTTGGGGCAAACCGCTTTGGTCGACCTTGCAGGTTTACGTGATGCCATTGCAGAACAAGGTGGCGACCCATCGAAAGTTAATCCAGTTGTGCCAACCCAGTTGATCGTCGATCACTCTTTGGCAGTGGAATTTGGCGGCTTTGACCCTGACGCATTTGAGAAAAACCGTGCCATTGAAGACCGTCGTAATGAAGATCGTTTCCACTTTATTGAGTGGACGAAGACAGCCTTTAAAAATGTCGATGTGATCCCTGCGGGCAACGGCATCATGCACCAAATCAACTTGGAGAAAATGTCTCCAGTGATTCAAAATCGTGATGGCTTAGCATTTCCTGATACCTGTGTCGGTACAGATTCGCATACGCCACATACCGATGCGTTGGGCGTGATTTCGATTGGTGTCGGTGGACTTGAGGCGGAAAACGTGATGCTTGGTCGTGCATCGTGGATGCGCCTACCTGACATAATTGGTGTTGAGTTTGTCGGTCAACGTCAAGCAGGCATTACCGCAACCGATATCGTCTTGGCACTCACCGAATTCTTGCGTAAAGAGCGCGTGGTCGGTGCGTACCTTGAGTTCTTTGGTGAAGGTGCGGACAGTATGTCTGTCGGCGATCGTGCAACCATCTCCAACATGACCCCTGAATATGGCGCAACTGCTGCTATGTTCTATATCGACCAGAACACCATCGACTATTTACGTTTAACGGGTCGTGAAGATGCACAAGTGGCTTTGGTTGAACAATATGCCAAAGAAATTGGTCTTTGGGCATCTGATATGACCAAAGCTGAGTACCCACGTGTACTTCGTTTTGATCTTTCAAGCGTGACTCGTAATATTGCAGGGCCATCAAATCCGCATGCGCGTGTATCGACTGCTGATTTGAAAGCAAAAGGTATTGCAGGGAATTTGGATGTTGCGAAAGCACAAGAAGCAGAAGGTTTAATTCCTGATGGTGCTGTGATTATTGCTGCGATTACCTCGTGTACCAATACTTCTAACCCACGTAATACAGTGGCGGCAGGTTTATTGGCACGTAAAGCCAATGAACTTGGTTTAGTACGTAAGCCTTGGGTGAAATCATCATTTGCACCAGGCTCTAAAGCGGCTGCGCTGTATCTTGAAGAAGCTGGCGTACTGAAAGACCTAGAGAAACTTGGTTTTGGTATTGTCGCTTATGCATGTACTACGTGTAATGGTATGTCAGGCGCACTTGATCCAGTGATTCAACAAGAAATCATTGACCGTGACTTGTATGCAACAGCGGTACTTTCGGGTAACCGTAACTTCGATGGTCGTATCCATCCTTATGCAAAACAAGCGTTCTTGGCATCGCCTCCATTAGTTGTAGCGTATGCAATCGCAGGCACGATTCGTTTTGACATCGAAACCGATTCTCTTGGAAATGACAAAGATGGTAATCCAATTTACCTGAAAGACATTTGGCCTTCGGATGCTGAAATTGATGCACTTGTGAAAGAAGCAGTGAAGCCTGAACAGTTCCGTAAAATCTACATTCCAATGTTTGATTTGGGTGTCAATGAAGAAGCGGCAAGCCCATTGTATGATTGGCGTCCAATGAGTACCTATATTCGCCGTCCGCCGTATTGGGAAGGCGCGTTGGCTGCTCCACGTACTTTAGCCAATATGCGTCCACTTGCAATTTTGGGTGACAACATCACCACCGATCATTTGTCACCATCGAATGCGATTGTGTTAGACAGTGCTTCAGGTGAATATTTGGCGAAAATGGGTGTGCCTGAGGAAGACTTTAACTCTTATGCAACCCATCGTGGCGACCATCTCACTACGCAACGTGCAACTTTTGCTAACCCGAAATTGTTTAATGAAATGGTGGTTCGTTCAGACGGCACGATTAAGCAAGGTTCAAAAGCGCGTGTAGAGCCTGAAGGCGAAGTGATGCGTATGTGGGAAGCGATTGAAACTTACATGAACCGCAAGCAACCGTTGATCATCATTGCAGGTGCGGATTATGGTCAGGGTTCAAGCCGTGACTGGGCTGCCAAAGGTGTGCGTCTTGCAGGTGTTGAAGCAATCGTGGCTGAAGGTTTTGAGCGTATTCACCGTACTAACTTAGTCGGTATGGGCGTGTTACCGCTTGAGTTTAAAGCAGGTGTCAACCGTAAAACCTTAAAGCTAGATGGTACTGAGCTTTATAGCGTGATTGGTAATATTGCACCGCGTTCAACTTTAACTTTAGTGATTGAGCGTGCGACAGCGGATGGTAAAGAAGAGATTGTTGAAGTGCCTGTGACTTGCCGCTTAGATACAGAAGAAGAAGTTTCTGTATATGAAGCAGGTGGTGTCTTACAACGTTTTGCACAAGACTTTTTAGAAGGTCAAGTGGCTTGATAAGGCTTTAACGTTGTAAAAATGATAGGAAAGCTCTATCTTAGGATGGAGCTTTTATTTTTTGGAGCAGCTTTGATGAATAAAAAAGTAGAAAAGTATGGTGTTGCTGCGGTTGAACGTCCAAAAATTCAGGCAACGAAGCAATTAGATTTGTCAGGTGATACTGGTCGTCAGATCGTAAAGTCAGAAACAAAACTAGCGTTGCGTACACATAGCAAAACCTTTAAACGCCTTGCTGATATGTAATGGATATTATTTGCTTTCCATTTGAACGTGTGATTGAGATTAATGCCTTTATTTTAGCCACAGAAAAAGGCATGAAAGGTGCAGCGGATGTTGGAAAGCTCCAAGGTGCTTTAGCTCGTGTCGATAATGCGATTGTTTATGAAGGCTTAGACGATGTGTTTGAAATAGCAGCTAAATATGCCTCAAGTATTGCGAATGCACACGCATTATCTGATGCGAATAAGCGGACTGGATTAGCTGTTGCTTTAGAATATTTGTCTTTGAATGATTATGAATTGTTACAAGATAACGAGCTATTAGCTGATGCTGTCAGAGACTTAGTAATCGGTGAAGTCACTGAAAATGATTTTGCAGATATTTTGTATGCCCATTATGTAGCAAATGGTGGATGAATTTAGACTGCCTAGATACAAAAGAAGAAGTCTCTGTATATGAAGCGGGTGGTGTATTACAACGCTTTGCGCAGGACTTTTTGGAAGGGAATGTGGCGTAAATAGTTTTAAGGAATCTACTACTAGTTTTTAGTAGTAGATTCTTGTTGTATTAATAAATATTTTTTTAAGAAATCATCATGCTATTTGTCTAGCAGAGCGATAGAAGCCCAGTTAATAAACTGTTATATTGACGAACAAGTAGAAAATTTAAAAACTTTCAAAAGAGATAAACATGGCATTTCTGAATGGATTATTTTCAATTATCACAGTGATAGCGGTCTTTGCTTTTATTATTGGATTAATTAAGCCAAGTGTTTTTAAAATAAAAGGTAAGCCGCTTAATCGAAAAACAGCTTCTCTATATACATGGGGAATTGCCATTGTTGCTTCATTATTAACGTCCCTAACAATGTCAGACGAGCAAAAAGCAGAAGAAAAAACACGACAAGAACAGTATATTTCTCAAAAAAACACTGAAGAGCAAATAGAAAAAGTACCTCAGGTGATCGAAGTAGAAAAAAGAGAAAGTTTGCCATCTGAAGAACGCAGAAGAGACCCAGTAAGTTGTATGAGATCAGCGGGAATCAATAGTAATAATCCTAATGATAATGTAAGCATGGAACAACTTGTAAAAACTGGAAAATGTTTAGGAATTTAATTATGCAAAAGTACTTCATTGTATTGGTTACATCGCTTCTAATAGTTGGATGTAGTAATAGTAATCCAGAACCGTCAGAACCAGTAATTAGTGAAAAAGATAAATTAGCATTTAAACGATGTGCTGGTGTTGTCAAAGGTTATGGATCTCATCCTGAAAAGTTTGAATACTATCCAAATAAATCTACTAATATTACAAATGCGGAGGGACGAGAAGTTGTCATTCTTAGTTTTGCATTTGGCAATACTAGTCATGAAAAAATATATCATGAAGCTGAATGTGTTATATCTACAGATGGTTTGACGACTATGACCCAAATGATGTGAATACTTGAAGTAATCTAAAACTATTTAGGCTAGTTTATGATGCTTCTTCAAATTTTAATAACGAGATATTTAGAATAGACCTCTTGCCTCGTTCCATCGCTGTGCGGTGGAATGCCTAGCTGGTTTAAAGTTAGACGAGAAAGCGGTGGTTGAAATAGTATGTTATCAAGACCATTATAAAAAATGATTGAATGAAAAGTTGAATTAGACTAGGGTTACCACGCTGAGTTTTAAGTCTGTGCAAACTCAAACATCTCGACTCTCAAGTTTACATCATCTCTCCACCCCAATGCTAATATCGTTCAACAAATCAACATCGACATGATGTCGGGAATCAGGAGAGAACGCATGTTTAACCACATCATGGTCGGGTCGAACGACATTGAAAAATCAAAACAATTCTACAACGCCGTACTCGCAACACTAGGCGTAGGTGAACCACTGGTAAACAAAGCACCGACAGGTCATACACGGCTTTTTTACCGCCACGATGGCGGTACGTTCTGTGTCAGCGAACCCATCAACGGTGAAGTTGCAACCTCTGCCAATGGCGCAACTATCGGCTTCAAATGCAACTCTCCCGAACAAGTCCGCGAATTTCATGACATCGCAGTCGCAAATGGTGGTACATCCATCGAAGACGCACCAGGCTTACGCCAAGGCAGCTTAGGCGCGATGCACCTTGCATACGTCCGCGATCCAGACGGCAACAAACTTTGCGCAATTCATCGTCCCTAAAAAGTAGCTGTTTTAAATAAATGCCCTGTCACACGATAGGGCTTTTTATTGTCCTAAAAATAAGACTAATATCATCAGATTAGCCATAAATATAAAAAGGAATTAAGCATGGAAACAATTTTAGGACTGTGTATTGGTATTGGACTAAGTGCCGCCTGTGGCTTTCGGGTTTTTGTCCCGCTATTGGTGATGAGCGTTGCCTCACTGATGGGTTGGTTTGAACCGATGCAAGGCTTTGAATGGCTCGCCATGCCAACCGTGTGTATGGGGCTTGCTGTCGCAACCGTTAGTGAAATTGCGGCGTATTATGTGCCGTGGGTGGATAATGCCTTAGATACCATTGCGACCCCTGCGGCGAAGGTTGCAGGAACACTCACGACGATGGCAGTCAGTAGCGGCGAAATGTCGCAGTTTGCGACGTGGGCGGCAGCGATTATCGTCGGTGGCGGTACGGCAGGTGCAGTACAAATGAGTACCGTAGCAGCACGTGGCGTATCAACTGCCACCACAGGTGGTTTGGGTAATTTTGTGATTGCCACAGGAGAGTGGATCAGTGCGATATTCCTGTCGATTATGGCAATGATCTTGCCTGTATTTGTAGCGATTGCGGTGATGATTCTATTTGTCATCGCGGTGCGTTGGATACGTGCGAAAAGAATGGAAAGCGTTAGTCATTCCGTGTAAGTATTTTCAGTCTAAAAAATTTAACGTATTCAATAGAATGTAGAATATGATGAAAATTAAAATAATTGCAGCATTATTCTTATTATCAGGCTTATCAGCGTTGCCGCACATGAGCTTTGCTCAACAACAACCAATTGACGAAGAACTTAAACTGCGCCAAGACCAAGTCACCTATAAAGCCTATATTCCTGCAAAATACAATTTGTTTGAAGCGATTGAGGGCGATCTAAATAAAGACGGCGTGAAAGATGTGGTGCTGATGGTGAAAGCGACTGATCCGAGTGCGTTTGTCGAGCATGAATATCGTGGGCGGTTAGACCGCAACCGCCGTGGCATGATTGTGCTCATCAATGAAAAAGGCAAATTCAAACCCGTTGTGAGCAACTTAAACTGTTTTAGTTCGGAGAATGAAGACGGTGGCGTGTACTTCGCCCCTGAATTATGGATCGAGATCAAAAATAATTTGTTCAATGTAGAGTATGGGCATGGACGTTATGGTTATTGGCTTTATCTATTTCGATTGGAAGGCAAGGATCTGCGTTTGATTGGTTATGATGAATCAAGTAATCATGGGCCCTATGTTAAAAGTGAAACCAGTATCAATTTTGTCACGGGCAAAAAAGTCATTCGTAACAACATCAATCAAGACCTTGAGGCTGAGCCAAAATTTAAGGAAAGTTGGAGTAAGATTAAGCAAGCACCAATATTCCTATCGAAAATTCAAGATTTTGATGATTTAAGTTTTTAACTATCCATCGCTATCGA
>JAVXBC010000134.1:6267-7500 GCA_036660195.1 Acinetobacter sp. | reverse complement strand
GGATTGCTTGACTTTGTTTAGCCTGTGTAAAGAGCTTGCGTTATAATACACCAAACTTTTTTATGAAATTCTTATGGCTGCTCTCGGTTTTATCGTTGCTAGTGTGCTTATTGGTTTTGCATGGCTCTCACCTTTTCACACCTACCCTTGGGTGACATTCTCCAGTGAGTTGGCAAGTTTCGCTGCTGGGCTAGCATTGTGGTTTGTCTGCTTAAACCAAAATTTAAAAATTGCTCGAGCGCAATTATTCGTGTTGCCTGTGATTTTTATTCCATTGTTACAGTGGATATTGGGTCTAATTGGCGATTTTAGTGTTGCGTTATTAAGTTCTTCTTATTTATTCATGTTTTGGTTGATGATTGTATTGGCATATCAGCTAGCGATTGGTTCCACTCATCGTGAAAAAATAATGGCGTATTTCAGTTGCTTATTGCTCGTTGTAGCAGGACTCAGTAGTCTGATTGCCATCATACAATGGCTAAATCTTGAATCGCACGTTTATGGCATCATGCAACTCAAGGGTAATCGCCCTTATGCTAATTTTGGTCAACCAAATAATCTAGCCACTTTTCTGATCATGGGGCTTTTAGGTGCTCTATATCTCTATGAAAAGAGAAAAGCAGCTGTTTGGATACTGCTACCATCAAGCCTAGTCATTTTATTTTCTATTTGTTTGACACAATCTCGAACGTCTTGGATCGTCTGTTTCTTTATTTTGATTTATTGGGCGATCAAACAGTATCGAAAATCCGTTCGATTCAATCTTATCCAACTGCTTGTATGGTGTGGTGCTTATTTCATTATTGCAGGCTACATCTTGCCGTTGCTGACGCAGGCATTAATTTCAGATTTGGGAACAGGTGTCGCACAAACATCTTCTATTGCAGATCGGGCCAGTGGTGGTCATGAGCGACTCGGTATGTGGGTGCAAATTCTACATGCAATTGCTGAACGTCCATGGGGCGGTTATGGATGGAATCAAACCAGTATCGCAGTGGTCGAAAGTATTCATTTCAATACTGTTCAAGTTTGGTTTAACAGTGCACACAATGTCGTATTGGATTTACTTGTCTGGAATGGCGTGCCGCTTGCAATCTTTATTTTAGGCTATCTGTCGATTTGGCTATTTTGGCTCAATAAAAATGCCAAAGACACCACCTCGATTGTTGCAATTCTTATGGTCAGTGCAATCCTTATTCATGCCATGTTGGAATTTCCACAGCGATATGCCTA
>JAVXBC010000134.1:0-6167 GCA_036660195.1 Acinetobacter sp. | reverse complement strand
TGAAATGGTCAAAAACAAAGCCACGCCGTATAACTTAAAAAAATATGCACAAGTGCTGGTGTATAACCAAAAACCGATTGAAGCAGAGCAACAACTTTTTGTTTTAAATCAGCTATACAAAAAGAAGATGAGTTTGGTGGAAATTGTTGAACTTAATCAGCGTGTGAAGTAAATAAAAAACCCTTTCAAAGTTGAAAGGGTTTTCTTTTATTGGCGTTGTTAAATTTGGCTTTGAATATAATTTTCGATGCCTATTTTTTCAACGAGATCGAGTTGAGTTTCGAGCCAATCCCAATAGGCTTCTTCTTTTTCTAAAATCTCTTGTACCAAATCACGCGTGACATAATCTTGGATTTTTTCTGCTAAGGCTACAGCCTGTTGGACGGCCTCAATATTTTCTTTCACTTTACGAATATCGCAAGTTAAAACTTCGGCAGTATGTTGCCCAATATACAGCTTGCCTAAATGCTGTAAGTTTGGCAAACCTTCTAAGAATAATATGCGTTCAATAATTTTGTCGGCATGTTTCATTTGATGAATAGATTCTTTATATTCCGCCGAGCCGAGTTGTTCAATTCCCCAATCGTTAAACATGCGTGAATGTAAAAAATATTGGTTAATTGCGGTTAAATGGTGATAAAGCACCTGATTCAATTGTTGAATGACCTCACGATGACCTTTCATTGCATTTACTCCATAAATTGCATTGATGCCCCATCAAATAAGGCAATTTATATGATTTTAATCAACAAAAGCTGATCTGGCGAGTAATTTATAGAACGGCAAATGAAAATCACAATCGAAATCATGAGAAGCAATCATTTTTTTAGTGGTGAAATTTCAGAAAATTCAAACATAAAAAAACCGCTTTAAAGTAAGATTTTTCAATCTCGCAATAAGCGGTGGAGTCGTAACAAACAAATATTTTTTAAAATTTTATGCGGCAATCGCAATACGTGCGGCTATTTCAGAAAGCTCATCACTAATAATTGAGCGAGCTTCGGGAACACAACGTCCACAACAAGTGCCTAAGTCGAGCAATTCACGAACTTCACGATAGCTTTCTGCACCATTTTCAACGGCGTCTTTAATATCTTGATCTGTAATTCCACGACATAAACAAACATACATGGGAGCAATCCACAAATATAAATGTGATAGTAGACATTATTGATAATTATTATCGTTTGTCAATGGCTTTCATTCACTTTATTGAATTATTATTATTTTGATTGTCGAAATAAAAAAAGCATCATGGAAGTCATGATGCTTTTTTGTATTATAAGTTTTTGATAAATATGGTTTATTTGTCAGTTTGTGGAATGATTACAACGCCATCCATTTCCACCAAAGCATTTTTAGGTAAACTTGCTACGCCCAATGCAGCACGAGCTGGATAAGGTTGCGCAAAATATTCGCCCATAATCTGATTGACCAATTGGAAGTGAGATAGATCAGTCAAAAAAATATTAAGTTTCGCGATATCTGCCAAACTACCACCCGCAGCAGTACAAACCGCTTTTAGATTATCAAATACACGGCGGATTTGCGCTTCAATGCCTTCAACCAGTTCCATACTGTACGGATCTAAACCAATCTGACCTGAAAGGTAAAGCGTATTACCTACTAAAATTGCTTGAGAATAAGTTCCAATAGCAGCAGGGGCGTGTTCAGTATGAATAACTTGACGTGACATTCAGCTCTCCTATGTCGAGGTTTTGATCTTAAAACCCTGCGACTTTAACATAAAACAGCCAAAATGACGGCTTTGTTGTTTTAATTTATGTGAGCCAAGTGGACTTTTAGCAAATAAAGAGATGATATTTGAAGCGCGTTTTGATCGAATCTATCAACAACTGATTTTCAATTAACTGACATTTGCCATTTCAGCATGAACGATCGGCATATTCAGTCGTTCGATGCGCGGGAAGCCAAAATGCATGCGTAAGTCACGAATAATTTGGGCAATTTGATTACGACTGCCTACGACGATATTGACGTAAGTTTTTTGATCTTGAGAATGCACCATCTCAACGCCTGTTTTGGCTTTACGGCATTGGTAAATCAGGTCGGAAATTTGTTCATCATTCATGGCAATGTGGATGCACAGATAGGCGCTGAAGCGTACATCATCAACATCCTCAGATTGCCAGCTCAGCGGCATAATATTTTCAGGATGCAAATGTTGTTCGTGCAATAAATTACGACAACGGTTGCGATGCACGATTAAGCCACGCCGAGATAAATGCCCTTGAATTTGATCGCCCAATACGGGGTTGCAACAATGCGCATATTTCACATCGACGCCTTCTGTCCCTAAAATCAAGCGATCTGAAGTTTCATGGTGCTGCGATTGATAATCTTGGGAAAATAGATGATTGGCAACCAATTGTGGCAATAGATCACCGACAGCAATTTGTTCAAACAAGGTGTCAGGATTGCTCAAATGTCGCCATTCTAAAACATTCGTCCAATCTTTCCCTGAAAGGTTTTCAATTGAACGATTAAACAATTTCAGCGCACGGTTGAGCGCTTGCTGACCGACAAGACGTTGTTCATCAACATCTTGTTCGCGCAGCATGTTTTGTAATGCACGGCGCGCCTTTTGTGTATTAATAAAGCTCAACCAATCTGGATTTGGCGTTGCCAATACATCGGTAATAATTTCGACCACTTGTCCGCTTTGCAGGGGGGTGGAGAGAGGGCGAATTTCACTGTCTACTTTTGCACCAACGGCATGATTTCCCAGAAATAAACTGGCTGAATAAGCAAAATCAACCACCGTAGCGCCTTGAGGTAGCTCGTGTAATTGTCCGTGTGGTGTGTAAACCCATACTTTTTCTTGGTGTAAATAATCGAGTAAGTCGCTGAAAGTGGTTTTGGCACAATCGCTATCAATCAATGTGTTTAAATTTTGCATAGAGGCTTGAATCGCCGAGCGACAAGCTTGCGGTGCATTTTCACCTAACACCACACCAAAACGCGCAGCTTTGCGCATGAGTTCGGTTTGAATAGTGAGTGAAAGTGTGGTTTTTTCACCTTTCAGTTTGATCATCAGTGATTGATTGCCACCAGGAAGCGGACGGCGGATATGATCTTTATATTGTAGGACTTGAAAGTTACTTTTGAGTGCCTCGACAAAATGGTCACAGTCCGCAATGCTTTGTAAAATAATTTCAAACGCATGGCTATGGCTGAGTTCATTTAAGTCGATTTCATTTTTTACAAAGTAGCGCAACAATTCAATATTGTTATTTTTCTTTTTAATTCGACCTTTTAAGTCGTAGGTGTTCAACAAATCAGAAAGTTTTTGTTCCCAGACTGCTTGGTATTCACAACGTTTTGGCTTTGTTTCTAATAATGCGGCTTGCACATCATTAAACATATCCAAGTCAAGGTT
Source organism: Acinetobacter sp. (assembly GCA_036660195.1). Taxonomy (GTDB): domain Bacteria; phylum Pseudomonadota; class Gammaproteobacteria; order Pseudomonadales; family Moraxellaceae; genus Acinetobacter. The sequence goes on along the minus strand of JAVXBC010000134.1, from coordinate 2,767 downwards.
TTGATAGCACAAGTGTTCTAAGTTATCGGCCATTTCATTCATGCCGACTAAACGCGCCATGGGCACAAAAATATCAAAGGTTTCTTGGGCAATACGAGCACGTTTGTCTGGACGCAGCGCATCTAATGTGGTCATGTTGTGATAGCGATCGGCCAGTTTAATAATAATGACACGAGGATCTTGTAGTGTCGCTTGTAGAATTTTCCGAAAAGATGCTGCTTTATTATATTCTTTATCGCTGGAGTGGCTCAGTTTGGTGACACCATCGACCAGTTCGGCAACAACACTTCCAAATTTTTGCCCTATTTCGTCTTTGCTAAATTCGGTATCTTCAATCACATCGTGTAAAAGAGCTGCCATTAAGGTATCAGCATCTAAGCGCATATGCGCCAAAATACAACTGACGGCGATAGGGTGTAATACATAGGGCTCGCCGCTTTTACGACTGACGCCTTCGTGGGCAAGGTCGGCAAAATCACAGGCAGCCAGCACACGTTGAATGTCGCTATCGTTGAGATAGGCTTCAATCATCATGTTCAATTGTTGCTTGGCTTGGCTGACCTCTACGCCTGGCATAAAACACCTTTTTTCGTTGAAATTTAGCAGTCTAAAGACTTAGCTTCTAATGAAAAGCATATTGAAAGAATTGTCAATTTGTTCAGCATAAAATCTGCTAAGTTTTTTCAATGAAGTATATAGCTTTTATCGATATGAAGCCGATTTTTTCAACAAAAAAAGCCCAATGTATTCACAATGGGCTTTCTTCAAACATCAATCGCTTAGAAAGAAAAACCTTCTAAGTTTAATGAATTTGTTGATAACACCATATCAAGATTTGAACTTTGATAGTCTTGATCGCGCTGTTTCAAAATATCTTTAGTTACATGACCTGCTGCAATTTCGCGTAATGACACCACAGTCGGTTTGTCATTATCCCATTCTACAGTGGGTTCCATGCCTTGACGTGCTAATTGACGTGCACGTTTACTCGCGACTAGCACCAACTCGAAGCGGTTATCTACATGATCTAAACAATCTTCAACGGTTACACGTGCCATATTTGTCTCGTCTGAACAATACATCTAAAATGACTGAGTAGTATAAAAGCCTTTTGATGAAGACTCAAGCCATTCCCGATAAAGTTAGTCGCGACGTAGTGTAATCAAGTTTTCAATTAATTGTTGATGTCGAGCGCTTTGTTGAAGCGTTACCAAACGATTGGCAGTAATAATGGCTTCTAAATCATGCACCGCTTTATTAAAATCATCGTTGATAATAATGTAATCAAAATTTGCAAAATGACGCATATCTTCAACAGCACAACTCAGACGATGTTCAATGACTTCAACTGAATCTGTCCCTCGATTTGAAAGGCGTTGTCTTAAATCATATTGTGTAGGTGGTAAAATAAAAATTTGTTTAGATTCAGGAAAAAGTCTGCGAACTTGATCTGCCCCTTGCCAATCAATTTCAAGTAATACGTCATGTCCTTGTTGAAGCTGTTCTTTGACTTTGGCTTGAGACGTTCCGTAATAGTTACCAAATACTTCGGCATATTCGATAAAACCCGCTTGTTCGACTTGGGTTAAAAAAGTCTCTTGAGTGGTAAAGTGATAGTGAACACCATCCAATTCGCCGACACGTTGCGTACGTGTGGTATGTGAGACCGAAACATGCAAGTTATTGACGCGATCGAGTAGAGCTTTCACTAGCGATGTTTTGCCTGTTCCTGAGGCAGCGGAAACGACAAACAATAGACCCGACATGATATTTTTCCTGATATGATAAAATATCTTGGCTATTGTAGTGTAGCGTGCCAAGAAACTAAATAGTTAGGCGTAAATATTCAAATGATGAGAGAGGGCGTTATGGAAATTGTGTTGGCCAATCCACGAGGTTTTTGTGCTGGTGTTGACCGTGCGATTGCTATCGTTAATCGAGCTTTAGAATGTTTTAATCCGCCCATTTATGTGCGTCATGAAGTAGTGCATAACAAATTTGTGGTGGATGATCTTCGCCAGCGTGGTGCAGTCTTTGTGGATGAATTGGATCAAGTGCCGAATGATTCAATTGTTATTTTTAGTGCGCATGGTGTTTCCAAAGCGGTGCAACAAGAAGCAGAACACCGTGGTTTAAAAGTATTTGATGCGACCTGTCCCTTAGTCACAAAAGTTCATATTGAAGTGACCAAATATGCGCGTGAAGGTACGGAAGCAATTTTGATTGGACACGAAGGGCACCCTGAAGTTGAAGGCACGATGGGGCAGTATGACAAGCAAAGTGGTGGGCAAATTTATTTGGTTGAGGATGAGCAAGATGTTGCTGACTTGGTGGTGAATCACCCTGAAAAAGTTGCTTTTGTCACTCAAACCACGCTTTCTATTGATGATACAGCCAAGGTGATTGATGCCTTACGTGCAAAATTTCCTAATATTCAAGGCCCAAGAAAAGACGATATTTGTTATGCGACACAAAACCGCCAAGATGCGGTACGCGACTTAGCTGAACAGTGCGATGTGGTTTTAGTGGTTGGGTCGCCAAATTCATCGAACTCAAATCGTTTGCGAGAGTTGGCAGAACGTATGGGGCGAGCGGCTTACTTAATCGACAATGCTGAACAGCTTGAACAGGGTTGGTTTAAACCTGACAGTAAAATAGGGGTAACCGCTGGCGCATCTGCACCTGAAATTTTAATTAAGCAAGTGATTCAACGTTTACAAGAATGGGGTGCGCAACCGCCTAAAGAATTGCAGGGTTGTGAAGAAAA
>JAVXBC010000133.1:0-7518 GCA_036660195.1 Acinetobacter sp. | reverse complement strand
CTAGATTCAAATACATATCCGACTCCGCATGGTTGGATATCTTTAAAAGCCTGACGTCAACTCGGGCTTTTTTTTGCTTGTTTAGTGTGCTAGATTCAGATCCATGTTCAATTCCACTAGAATGTTTTTGAACTAAAAGTCTGAGAGTCGTTAACTCAGGCTTTTTTTTGGTTAAAAATTGTGCTAAGTTTAAACTATTCATTTAACACCTCTAAAGTTGATGAATATGAAAAGCCTGGTCCCCAAGATCAGGCTTTTTCTTTTTGAGCATTTGCCGTGTACTTCTGCATTTGCTTAAGTGCTGCCTGATCCACGGCGGTAATCAACTCGATCAAGCCCTGGGTAATCTGGTGGATCTCTTCGTATTCCGCTGGTGTAATCACCCCATCCTCATAAGCCTCATACACAACTCGGTTTGCTTTCCCGCTTTTAATGTTGTGTTGCATCATTGCTTCAAAGATCGAAAGCTCATGATGTTTGCTGGCGTCGCAATCCACTGGCACAAGTGCATAACCCATCTGATGCGCCCACACCTTTAAAATTTCAGGGTTCTGCGTATACATCATGATGGTTTCAAGCTTCTTTAAGCTCGGTAAATGGTTTGGCATCCCTACGTTGCCGTAGTTGCATATGGTGTTATGCGAATCACCAGTGACCTGAGCAATTTCCTTTGGTGAAATTCCCTTTGTCTGGTTAATCATTTTAAAAATTGCCGTTTGAGCTTCACGGCTTAGTGTTATTTCTTGCATTTGTGAAATCCTTGATTTGTTTCACGTTTCTATAAGGCTTCGACCAAGTAATAATTGGTTATGCAATAAGCACAGCCATATTCGCCTTTACTTCACCATTGGTTAAAATCTGAAGACGTGCTTGTGTAAATCAATCTGTCGCACGTGGCTTTGCGCAACGCGATCTAGCTAACGCACATCTACAGGCAGAGGCATTCTGTAAACTCTTTGACCGTGAATATCGCCAAGCCGATATTGTTGAATTTACTAAAATGAATGCTCCACCAAAACAAAAACGTGGACGTAAAGCCAAAGAAAAGGATGCAGAGGAAAGTAAACCTGAACTCGAGGCAGCGGATACAGCCTCAATTCCTGTAGAAAAAAAGACATCCGATGAATCTAATGATCTACAAGTGGGTGAACTTAAGCGATTACAGCAAAATGCCGAGCAACTACTTCAAACTCAAAATAGCAATGATGAACAGCAACAAAGTCTATTAAACGGATTACTGGAGCGTGCCGCAAGTGCTCAATCACCTGCAGAAGCAAATGCACTAGTTAGATACACCAGTGAATGGTCAGAAGAGCAACGTAATTCTAGTTCAGATTTTCTAGAAGGTGATGTTGTTGTCTTAAATTACCTAAATATTTTGTCTGTAACAGAGCTTCTAACACTCCAAGACTTTGATGGGGAGTTTTGGACTACTGACCATCCAATTGGCCGAGTATCAGAAAAAGTAATCCGTACTGCCACTACAGCAGAACTACAGGCTAAACGCCGTCTCACTTTGGCCGAACAAGCCTTAGCGGAGGTTCCATGATTACTAACAAGGCTATTCAAAAGAAGCCTGACCATAAACAGATGATGCAGCTTCAATCATGGTATGAGCCAGCACTCCGTACATTAGATGGATTGCTGGAGATCCGTAGGGCAAATCTACGCAAGATCAAAGGTGATGAAAAGAATGCTGCTGTCACGCGAGACGAGTTTATGGAAATGCTGATCAATGAACATCGTATTTCAGCTTGGTATGCAGGTGAAATCATTTCAAGCCTGCATCGAGCAGGTCAGATTTTTATGTTTGGGCGATTCATTCAGATGAATGAAGAGGTAGGTGAGTTGTGAGCTTAGATGCAACGATTTGGGTGTGGAAAGTACGCCAGAAACAAAAGAAAGGCGGCAGCTTAAAACCACTTAAAAAGCTTGTTCTTTTATCACTTGCTGACCGAGCGAGTGAAGATCATTGTGCCTATCCAAGCATGGCACGGTTGGTGGAAGATACCGAAATGGACCGTAAAACTGTGCTTAAAATCATCGATGAGCTGATTGAAGATGGTTTAATTGTCGATACAGGTGAGCGAAAAGGGCGCACAAAACAGGTCAAAGTTTATCAATTATTGGGTGTAAAGGGTCGGGAAACTATCCCAACAACGGTACTCTTAAACACTGAAGATAGTGATTTAAACAGTCCCAACAGTGGAACAGTTCCAACAACGGAACAGTTCCAACAATTCCATGAAAGAGTCCCAACAATTCCGTTAAACAGTCCCAACGTTGGGACACGGAATCTTTCAAAGAATCTCTCATTAGAATCTAAAAATAAAAAAGACTGGCTTTGCTCAAAAAAACTTCGTGAAGAAATTACTTTGGCCGATGACAGCATCGAACCAGAAACCCTCATGACAGCGAAATGGGTGGAACGAGAAAAACGCGCTTTTGAGATTTACAACCAAGACAAATCGATTTGCGATGAACTTTTGAATTTCTACTTTGCCGATTGGCTGCTGCATGCATACCGAACCAAGTATTCCCAAGAAACCAAAACGGGATACGCAAAAACACCTGCAGCAGAACCGAAGCAGCTCACTGAAAAACAAATCTCAGCATTTGCACAGAAACTTGCACACCTGCCTGAGTTCGCCAGCAAGCACAGCGCTCCGGGTGACTCATACGAACAACTGGCATCACGAATCAAAATCAAGCTGATGAACCCAGCACAAGCGAAGAAATGGGAACCATACCTCAAGCAAGTTGGGTTTACAGGCACGCTTATGGGGGCTACAGCATGATCAAACCTATTCGCAAAAAGCTGAAGTTTGTACACGCCTTTGATTGCTTTGCTCAAATCATTGGACTTGCTCTCAAAACCAATGGGCGCATTTGGTCAAAGGAAGTGAGTGAGCATACGGGTGTATGTATTCGCTCAGCACAACGTTATTTGGCTCAACTTGAAGATTATGGATATTTGTACAGCGATAAAAATACGCCATGCGGATATCGACCTACAGCGAAAGCCAAACAATTGTTTGAGGTGAAGGGGTGACTAGCAGCTACTCCATTGCTGAATACAAAAAGATGATCGGAGCGAATAAACCTAAAAGAGGAGTTAAGCGCCCAAAGGTTAAAGGTGAAAAAGTACAGAGTGAGGGTGAGGTGATATTGGCCACTGCACTGAGAGCTTTACAGATTGAGTTTGAGCAGGAGTTTAAGTTTCACCCTACACGTAAATGGAGAGCTGATTTTCATTTGAAGGGCAAAAAGATATTGGTCGAAGTGGAAGGCGGGATTTGGAGTAATGGCAGGCATACAAGGGGAAAGGGTTATTTAGGAGACTTAGAGAAATACAACGAAGCAACAATGATGGGTTATCAGGTAATACGGTTTAGCACCGAGCAAGTGAAAAGCGGCAAAGCGATTGAGCAAATAGAGAAGATGGTAGGGGATTTGGGATGACGGCAGCAGTAACGATTATGCAAGTAGTAGATTGGGCACGTTTTGATTTAGAGGGGTGGTTATATCAATTTGGTGCTTGGATGAATTCTGTCTCTGGTACATGTGGGAAGAGTATCAATCCAATCGCTGTAGCAATGGATAGTGCTGTAAAAGCTCAAAAATATAAGAAGCTTACTAAAGAGCAACAACAGCAAATTATTGTGGATTACTTAACAGGTGATTTTGAGCCGCCAAAAGCTAGACGTAGCAAGTTAGTCTGTCAGATTGATGATAATGAAGCCCGTGCTGTACAGCGTTTGATTCTGGATATGCAGGGACAATCTGAAGTCTTAGATGATTGGTTGGATGCCATCATTTGTCGTTATTTCTATAACAATTCATGGGCAGAGATGAAGAACTCAACCCGTACCGAAATGGATGCCAAATTTGATGTTAAGTGTGGTTTGGCAGCTTTGCATGTTCGGTATGGGTTTATAAGATTATTAAACTAAAATTGTGAATAATCACAACTTTAAAAAAGTTAAGTCTCGAACTGATTGAAGCATGCCAAATATAAAAGCCCACTTTTTTTTGTGAGCTTTTTTCTTAAGTACAGTAATTATACGCCCTAATATTTTTGGCGGGACTATAAGGCTCGATGCTTCTAATTTTCTGATTTAGTGGAATTTCAACATATGTGAAAAAAGGTAAAGTATCATTTTCTGCATCAATCTTATGAGAATTTAATGATTTAGATGTCTCATTACTAAAAGCTTTGAAACATCGTTTATTAAAAGAGGAAGAAAATTTATATGGATTATTATCTTGAGTGTGTATGCGAAATTCTATATTAGAGATTGCATTCTTGTTAAGATTTTTTGTGTTGTAATTGATTTGTAGTAACATTTTTTGTTTGGATTCTGAATTTTCAGTGTCAACTACATAGATTCTATAATCGGCCGATTGGTAATCAGTTCTAAGAGCTTTTAATTCTTTTATTTCATAGTTTTCTTCTTTAATTTTTTTAAAATCATCAAGAGTCTTAGTGCTATAGATACATTTGTCTTTACCACAAATTAGCTTAAAGTATTTTTTATTTTGAATAGCGATGTATTTTTTACTCGAAAGTACACTTTCAATGGCATTTTTTCTTCCCAAGGAAGTAAAGTCCACAATTTTAGTTAAAAATGACATTAAAAATAGAGAAAGAAAAATCATAAAAACGTAAGAACCAAAGAACCTGTTCGATAATACATTTCTTTTATTTTTTATTTTATCTTTATGATTTTTAATAACTATTGATCTAAATAAGGATTTTGGTTTCAAATCCTTTTGCTTACTTATGTAGCGTTTTAAAAAAAAGGTAGCATAAAAATCAAGTTTTATTTTTACATACTCAAACCGAAATGGCAGAGGGGTAAAGAAATAAATTATTGTTGAAGCAATTATTAAAAATAGAAATGAAGTAGTAGTGATGTTGTATAAAAAACCATAATAAGCATAATCGTTAAAATCAAAGACTAAATCTAGATAATTAAAACCGCTGTATTCCGCAGCGCTTTCGATCATAACTCTACCAGATAGATATAAATAGCCTAAAACTGTTGAAAGGCCAAATGCATAAAGGATTTCTTTGAGTTTCATATAAGTATTTTATTCAAATCTAAGTAATTATTCGAAGTCTGAGTTTTATTGACTATTCTTTAAAAGTATCATTCAAAGCCTGTTGCACTGCATCTACACGTGTTTTACAGGCTTTGTATGCCACCATAGACTCTTCAACGATTTTCATTAAATTGTCGATGTCTGGCTCTTCCTGTGACTCCAATAGCTCGGCATTCTTTTTAAGGACTTCATAGCCTTCCTTGAAAGAGAGTTCTTTTTTACTCATTACCAATTACCTTCGTTACATTTGCTTGAATGGTGCCATCCTGTAATTCGACCTGGATGTTATCACCTGATATTTGTTGAATAGAGCGAATCGCTTTTCCTTCACTACGAACAATTCCGTAGCCTTTAGCCATCACGTTTCTTGGATTCTGAATTAGGGTTTCCCGCAGCAGTGATTCGACTTGATTCGTTGCCAGTTTGATCTGTTGCTGGGCTAAATAATGTAGGGTGCTTCTCATCAAATCTACGCTCTTATTTGCTTCATTAATCTGCCCATGCGCAAGCGTCTTAATCACTCTCATGTATTGATCATTTTGGCTTTGGTACGCCGTGATTTGATGTTGGGATAATAACTTGATGGTTTGAAATGCATTTAGGACGTCCTGTGTCCGTTCAGCAATTAGATTACGAATGCCACCAATTACCTTACTTGGTGTATCAAATGAACGGTTTGCAACCTCATCCAATATCGTACGGTCTTTTTCGTGACCAATGCCGACCCAAATCGGAACGGTTCGTTTGGTCAACAAGGCAGCCAGTTCGTAATCATTTAAATATGCAAGGTCGTTTACAGCACCACCGCCGCGGATAATCACAATGAGATCAGGTGGTGTATTGAAATCGGTAGCCCATTGTCTGAGGCCATTACTTAGAGAGGTGATGATACTCTGTGCTGCCGTGTTCCCTTGAAATGTGGCTGAATAGTATTTGAAATGACATACACCAGATTTTTCTAAAGCATCAGCATCTTTTTTGAAGTCACCTAGACCTGCAGCATTTTCAGGAGCAATTACCAGGACATTCTGAATATCAAAAGGAGTAGGGACGAGCTTGTTTTTATTTAATAGGCCTTCAGAGGTAAGTCTTTCTAAAATTTGTTGATAGCGCCGTGCAATGTCTCCAAGCGTATAGCTTGAATCAATATCTTCAACATTCACCGAAAAGCCATACTGAGGATCAAACTTGGCTCTAACTTTTACCAAGACATTTAAATCCTTTGAAAGCTCTACACCGCTTTCTCTTTCAAACTTAAGCACCATTTTCTGAGCTGTAAATTTCCAGATGGTTCCTTTACAACTTGCTATAACTTTGTCGGTACTTTCATCCTTTTCAGCTAACTCAAGATAGTAATGTCCACCCTTAATATTGAGATTGCGGATCTCAGCTTTCACCCATACAGGCTCATTGAAAGTAATTTGAATTACTTCCTGTACTGTGGATAGATAATCACTAAGAGAAAACTGAAGTTCAGACATTAGGTCAATTATTTTAAGTGCTTAGATGAATAGTATTAAAGCAAAGCTATAAGTGCAAATTGAGAATATGCTCACTTGACCTTGATCAAGGTATATGGCATATTTCTGCTATAGTGGACGTACATATGGAAATTCACTTAATTACCGTAAAAAGCTCATCATTTGATGGGCTTTTTTTGTTGCTAGATAATTTGGTATAAAATGTGAATGAGATCTCAATATAAACCAAGTATATTAATTGGTATTAAGTTCTCCATGATAGTTAATATCAGTTTATACCTGCACCTTCCCCAAGTTGCAGGTTTTTTTTGCTTCATTTTTTATGCAATTAATGATTTAATTATTTTGTTGTAAATAAAAACAACGATTCCTTGTATCGGCGCACATGACCAAGGGGAAAAGCCTTACAGAGATGTAGGGCTTTTTTATTACTGTATACAAATTGCATGGGTTTTGATGGGCTTTTTAAACAACTAAGATGGTATAGTGACACTCTCTTTTAAGTGCTCCTCTATATGCCTGAAATCTATAAATACATTTACACTCAGATTAGTATATTCGGTTCATTACCAACACATAAAGTTCTTATAGATAGTACACATAACAAGACCAAATTAATTTTCGCTGATAATACTTTTGTTTATGGGGCTGTTTCTGATTGGGCAGTAGGTCTATCCGGGCTTGATTCGAGAAAATCAATATGGTCGGAAGAACCCAAGTTGTTTTTAGAGGGTGAAAAGAGAAGATTGAGCCTCTATCGAGCATCTCATCCAGCATTTATAACTGAAGCAATTTTAGGGTAGGCTTAAGATATTTTGAATTTCGTTAATACTATAAGTGCTTATATTTCAAATAAAGTTTGCTTTGTGGTTGCTTAGGGCGTATAAAGCTAACTCGTTGATGCGGGATGGAGCAGTCTGGTAGCTCGTCG
>JAVXBC010000132.1:0-7528 GCA_036660195.1 Acinetobacter sp. | reverse complement strand
AATTAAAAAAGGAACGATCAATCGTTCCTTTTTTAATGCCGAATCAATCGATCATTTAGCGTTTGATGACAATAGAGTCAATTCCGCTATGTTGTAAAGTTTGTTGTGCTGCCAGTGCTGAGTCTTGGCTGTTATATGGCCCAGAAAATACGCGATACCACGTTTGACCATTTTCGACTGTTTTCACAACATCGGCAGATAAACCATTCAAAATAATTTCTGCACGTTTCGCATCTGCACTGTCAGGGTCTGGATAGCTTCGCACTTGCAATATGTACGTGGCTTGCACTGGAGGTGTATCTTCACCTGAGATGCCGCCTGCTGTGTCATCTGCAACATTTTCAGGCTGTGGTGCTTCAATAATCATCACTTGTTCCTGAGTTTTGGTTTCAGGTACGGCTTGTTCTGGAATTGGCGTGACTTGTTGTTGCGGCAGTAAATCGTAGAAACGGTAATCCTTGTTGGTATCTTCTTCTTGCACATTCTCAGCAGGGACTTGGTTCTTGGTGGCAACAGGTTGCCATGGTTGCCATAGCATTAAAATCACCCCGAAACAGAGCAATGCTAATACAGAAACCAGCATATTCAGCCACTTCGGAATAAGTGGTTTTTTTGGTTTATTTGGTCGTTCAGATACACCACGTTGCGTTTTTCCAAACACCTGAAATTCCTCTTAATCTTATTCTGTTATTTGTAACTGGGATTTGATTGAAAACAAAGCACTATATTGAGAAATAATGCTTTGCTTTACTGATTACATGACAACTCGAGCATATGAACCATATATGGCGCAAGGTCTAGCGACGATGTGTAAAGCGTTGCTTTGTTAGTTTTAATCCTTACCTCAGGCATATCCTTCGGTCTTGCGACCTGAGCAACAACGTTGCGCAAGAGCGTTGCTTTGCTTACATGGTCTCAGGAGCGGAAACTCCGAGCAATTCTAAACCATTGGCTAAAACTTGCTGTACATTGATTGAAAGCAATAAACGCGCTTGTGTAAGTGCGGTATCGTCACCCAAAACCTTGTGCTCATTGTACCAACCATGAAACAAGGCTGCTAACTCTTTAAGATAGTTACCAATTTGATGTGGTTCATAAGCATTGGCAGCACGAACTAAGATATCAGGGTAAGCCGCAAGTTTCGCTAATATTTCTGTTTCAGCATCAAGTTCTAAACGAGAAGCATGTGCGCGCGCAGCTACAGCATCAAAACTAATATCTGTAGATGCCGCTTTTTCTAACATACGGCAAATACGGGCATGCGCATATTGAATGTAATACACGGCATTGTCCTTGCTTTGCGAAACAGCAAGGTCTAAGTCAAAGTCAATGTGCTGTTCAGATTTACGCATCACATAGTAGAAACGCGCAGCATCGTTACCGACTTCTTTACGCAAATCACGTAAAGTCACGAATTGCCCTGAACGAGAAGACATTTGTACCATCTCGCCACCACGCCATAAACTCACGAACTGGACTAAAAGTACGGTGAGTTTTTTCGAGTCATAGCCCATTGCATCAATGGCGGCTTTTACACGTGAAATATAACCGTGGTGATCTGAACCCCAAATATCCACGAGGTCAGTATAGCCACGTTGTAATTTATTCAAATGGTAAGCAATATCTGAAGCGAAATAGGTGGTTTGACCATTGCGACGTTTTACCACACGGTCTTTTTCGTCACCAAATTCAGTCGATTTAAACCAAATGTTGCCTTCTTTCTCATAAAGGAAACCGCGTTGATCTAAGGTCGCAAGTGCTTCCTCAATTTTCTCGGTTAATGATGCTTCACTAAACCATTGATCAAAGGTTACGCCAAAGTCAGCTAAATCATCTTTAATATCGTCTAAAATGGCATGTAATGCCGCTTGATGGAAAACGCGATAGCCGTTGCCAATCAAATTTTGAGAATTAAAAATTAAGCCATCAATGTGTTTTTCTTTATCGCCAGAAAGCACCACTTTGTTGCCTTCAGCATCGAGTTCTTCTGCGTATTGAACATCCTCTGGCACATCTTTATAGACATCTGCGACTGGGCGTACGTGGGCATCACCATCTTGATCAATAATGCTTTGTGCAATTTCTTTGACATAGTCGCCTTGATAGGCATTTTTAGGGAATACTAAGCTTTGCCCAGTCAATTCTAAATAACGTAAATAAGTCGAAGTTGCCAAAATATCCATTTGGCGACCAGCATCGTTGACATAATATTCACGGTCAACGGTTGCACCTGTGGCTTCTAACAAGTTCGCAACAGTCATGCCATAAGCCGCACCACGACCATGACCCACATGCAGGCTAGAGGTCGGGTTTGCAGAGACAAATTCGACTTGGATTTTTTTAGCGGCATTGGCTTGGCTGCGACCATATTGATTTTTTTGTGCTTGAATTTGGTCGAGCACGGCAAAACGCTGGTCTGCATTTAAAAAGAAGTTAATAAAACCAGGGCCTGCGATTTCAGCTTTGCTGATTTCTGCCACTTCAGGCAATGCAGCTAAGATTTTTTCAGCCAAATCACGTGGTTTCATGCCAGCAACTTTCGAGCCGATCATCGCGATATTAGAAGCAAAGTCGCCGTGACTTCGGTCTTTGGTACGGGTTAAATGGCTCGTGTTGGTCCAGTCAGAAGGAAGCATCCCTTGTTGTTGCAGGGATTGCACCGCATGGTCAAGCGCTGTTTGTATTGCCGTATTCATAGTTACCGAAATGTGTGTCGCGGAAAAACGCCAAATATAGCAAATTTTGAGAGATTAAGGGGAGATTCCTGTCGATGGGTTTAACATATTCTTTTAAAACCTTCTTAAGCTTTCTTTTAGAATTTCTGTGCAGATGATACGGTTTTTTTAAATCCGAAAGATGATCGTGGTTTAGCTTTATTATTTACTCAAAAGCGCACCGCTCGGCGCAATATAGTTAAGCACTGCCAACTGAAAATTCTGCTAATTGGTTTTAAGGCGTGGTAATAATTTTTGTACGGTAAAAATCAGCGCAAAGCCAAGTGCCATAAATAAAACAATGCTCAATCCTGTACTAATATTCAGGGCTGCGCTCGACCATAAGCCTATGCTCACACCCAGTTGTGCCAATATAAACGACCATATCACCATCTGTTTAGGGGAATGCGCAAGCAGTCGAGCACTCAACGCAGGAATCACCAAAAGCGCACCCATCAATAATGAGCCCACAGCGCGTAAGGCCAATACAGTAAACAACGCCAGTAATAACATAAAAATCAGGCGTTGCCATTTGGCGTTGACTCCTTCACTCATGGCAATGTCAGGGTCAATCGCAATTTGAATTTGCGCCGACCATGAGCGATAAAGAATGATCAGCGCGGCAATAATCACAATGGCAAAAACAGGTAAATCTGCCCACTCAATACTGAGCAAATCGCCAAAAAGATAACTCAGCAGTTCAGGGCGTAAACTTGGAACGTGTTGAATGACCAACAAACCTGAGCAAAGTAAAGTCGAGGAACATAGAGCGAGCAATGCGTCATTGGGTAAACGTGAATCGTGCAAAATCCATAAGATACCGACCAGCAAGGCCGCTAAACACCCCACACCCAACCAAAATGGTAAATGTAAAATTCCCGCAATCGCCACGCCAAGCAACGTGCCATGTGCCATGGTATCTGCAAAGAAAGACATTCTACGCCACAACATCAAGCAACCCAACGGTGCGGTTAAAAACACCAATAACGTGCCCATGATCCATGCAGGCAACAGTAGTTGTAACCATTCTAACATTGCTTAGACCTTGGGTTCGGCGTGAATATGGGGGCGTGGGTCATGGCTACATGGTTCCGCATGATCCGAATGTCCGCACTGATTATGATGATGTTGATACAGCATGCGTTGTGTCCCAAAAATCGCTTGATATTCAGGGTGCTGTTGAATGCTTTCAGGTAAACCACTACAACAAATGTGCTTATTTAAACAGACCACGCGATGCGTGCCTTGCATCACCCATTGCAAATCATGCGAGACCATCAACACTGCACAGCCATAACGTTCCGGTAAGCTGCGGACATAATCATAAAGTTCGGCTTCAGATTGAATATCCAAGCCTTGCATTGGTTCGTCGAGAACTAAAATATCAGGTTGACGTAAAAGAGCACGTGCCAACAAAACCCGTTGCCGCTCGCCACCAGACAATTGTTGCACGCGCGCGTATTGTAATTTTTCGATGCCTGTATCTTGGATAATTTCTTGGCGGAGCATCGCGTCACAGGCTTCTAAATCTAATAAATCCTTCACTCGTAGAGGCAAGCTTGCTGAAGGATGAAATTTTTGTGGTACGTAGGCCATTTTGATTTTCTTGGCGACATGAACTTGCCCTTGATTGGGCTGCATAATACCAAGCAACACTTTAATGAGTGTGGATTTTCCTGCACCATTTGGGCCAATCAGCGTCACAATTTCTTTTGCAGATAAAGCAAAATCAACCTGTCTTAAAATATCCTGTTCATCACGTCGAACCGAGATATTTTTTAGTTGAATGAGTGGGGGGGCTACTGGCGCGTACTGCACTGCTGACATTTTCCTGAAATTTCAATAATGCTGTGTTGCGCGGTGAAGTGGTCAGAGTCAGCCAATTGGTCGAGCTGTTGGATTAATCCTTGTGCGGAGGCTTCTTTGACAGAATGGCATTCGGTGCAAATCAAAAAAGCAGCTTGATGCCCTTCGCGTGGATGACAGCACGGAATATAAGCATTAATTGAAGTTAAGCGATGAATTAAACCTTTTTCTAATAAAAAATCTAAAGTTCGATACACCGTCGGTGGGGCAGCGGGGCGATCTGCTTGCCCTTTAATTTTTGCCAATAAGTCATAAGCTCCCATCGGTGCAGAAGCCTTTAAAATGAGTTCCAACACTTCTTTACGCAAAGGCGTCAGACGCGCACCCACCGCAGTACATAAATTCTCTGCTTCAATGATGCGTGCTTGAATATCATGATGACCATGTACACCATGCAACGCATTATCATGTGGATGTGAACAAGAACCCATAAACTGACCTCATTTTTGTGCCTATCATAGCATGCAATTGTTTGATCACTATTTATATCTTAAAGCTACGAAATATAGATGTTTTATGCAGTCAAATTAGTCATAGCCATTTTGCTGTGTTTGTTATAATATAACACATTCTGTTTTGATGGTATTTTTGTGATGTTGCGCCTTTTGATCTTTGTTTCATTTTCAATGCTAAGCACATGGGGCTGGACACAAAATTTAGTGGTTTCAACACATCCAATTTACTTAATAGCCAAAGCAGTCACGAAAGATGTCGAACAACCTGTGTTGTTGTTGGGCGATCAGAGTGGGCATGACGTTCAATTAACGCCTGCGCACCGTAAAGCAATTCAAGATGCATCTTTGGTGTTATGGTTGGGCAAAGCTCATGAAGCGCCTTTAGATAAATTGTTAAGTCAGAATAGTAAAGCGATTGCTTTGCTAGATTCAGGAATTTTAACGACTTTGCCGCAACGTAATTTGCGTGGTGTAGCATTGCCAAATACCATAGATAGTCATGTTTGGCTTGACCCAAACAATGCGGTGAGGATTGCATTCTTTATTGCGACTTTACGTTCGCAGCAATATCCAGAGCATAAAACTCAATACTTGGCCAATGCCAAAAATTTCGCTCAGCAAATGCGCCAAACATCACAACAATATGACAGTTTAAACAAAGCGAAACCCTATTGGTCTTATCATGATGCTTACCAATATTTAGAGCGCGCGTTGAATCTTAAATTCTCTGGCGCACTCACCGATGATCCGCATATTCCACCGACCATTACGCAAATCAAATATTTACGTGACAGCCGTCCAAAAACGCAAATGTGTTTGTTGGCAGAAGCTTCAGCCAGTCGTAGCCAATACCAAAAACTCGATCCGATTCTGTTTCAGTCGGTTGATGAAAGTATGCGCGGCGAAGATGATTTTGTAGCTGCATGGCAAAAATTGGCCGCAAAAACGGATAAATGTGTATTAAGTGCACAAAATAGATAATGAAAATAAAACGGTCTTGGTTTTCAGTTTGGAAGATTCGGTAACGAAAAAAACGGACATCAATCGAGAAAAGATTGCATGTTCAGGGGTGTAACTCTATAATGCCAGCGATTCAAACGATCATCCATAAAACTTGTCAAGCAGTAATGTTGTAAGTGGGTAAAAAATGAACCGAACTAGTCGCATGATTGACCGACGATTAGCAACTGTTCTCGTCCTCTTACAAGCGAGTATGATTCCTGTCGCAGCCTTGTTGGCGTGGGGAATTCAGAATGCAACTGCGGCATTGAGTGCTGCACTTGGCGCTTTTGTTTGTTGGTTGGCGCATGCGTATTTTGCTTGGCAGTCGTTTAGAACGGCAGGTGCTCGAGCATCGAAACAAGTCATGCTCAACATGTACCGAGGAATGCTCGGTAAGTTTGCCATTGTGATCGTGGGTTTTATTTTAATTTTAAGCAATGTTAAACCGCTGTCACCAGTGGCATTGTTTGGTGGGTTTATACTTGTTTTGGCAATGACGTGGGTTGCGCCATTTTGGGTGCAACGGTTACCCAAAAAGCGAGTATAAAACACAACATATTTTTGGAAGTTCAGCGAGATGTTTGCAGTTCGCAGCGTTCAATGTGCTTCCTTTTAATGATTGATATTGACCAGGTGTGATTTATGGCTGCTGAAGAACATGCCCTGACTTCGACCGAGTACATCAAGCATCACTTGACGAATATGACCTATGGCAAAATGCCAGATGGTTCATGGAAGTTGGCTGAAAATGGTGCTGAAGCTCAACAGATGGGGTTCACTGCAATTCACTTGGATTCAATGGGTTGGTCTATCACGCTCGGTGTGATTTTCTGTTTGTTATTTTGGTGTGTAGCGAGAGCTGCTAACGCTGGTGTTCCTACCAAGTTCCAATCTGCAATTGAAATGATTATCGAGTTTGTAGACTCAAGTGTCCGTGATACTTTTCATGGCAAATCACGCTTAATTGCGCCGCTTGCATTGACGATTTTCGTGTGGATTTTCCTCATGAATGCAATGGATTTAATCCCAGTTGATTGGATTCCATATGTTGCTCAACACATTGGTGCTAGCGTATTTGGCATGGATCCTCACCACGTTTATTTCAAGGTGGTTCCATCTACAGACCCGAACATTACTTTAGGTATGTCGTTGTCTGTATTTGTACTAATCTTGTTCTATAGTATTCGTGAAAAAGGCATCGGCGGTTTCGTTGGTGAATTGGCACTTAACCCATTTAACCCAAGTAATCCAGTTGCAAAAGCGTTGCTTATTCCAGTGAATTTAATTTTGGAATTAGTAACTTTCCTTGCTCGACCAGTTTCGTTGGCTCTACGACTGTTCGGTAACATGTATGCGGGTGAGTTAATCTTCATTCTCATCGCATTATTACCGTGGTATGTCCAGTGGGCGTTGTCTGTACCTTGGGCTATTTTCCATATTCTTGTAATCACGCTGCAAGCATTTATCTTTATGATGCTGACCATCGTTTAC
>JAVXBC010000131.1:0-7640 GCA_036660195.1 Acinetobacter sp. | reverse complement strand
GAATTATTTTACACGAATCCAAATTTGGGTGCGGCCTAACAATGATACGCCCACAAAGCCACGTAAAGTCAAGCGGTTACCATTGGGTGATAATTTCATTGAAAGACTATATATGCGACCACTGTTCGGGTCTAAGATCTTCCCATCTCCATATTTTAAATCTTTCTTGTGCTTAAGTTGAGTAACCACGTTTAAACCAAGAATTGGTTTATTGGTGTAGGGCGCAGGGCAGCCTGTGCAAAATTCTTTAGGTATATAACCAGAACGTGGGGTGATTTTGACAACTTTCCCTTCGTACGTGCCATTTGCCAATCGGATAATTTCAACTTGCCCCTTAGGTGCTCCAGTAACATCATCCACACTTTGCCAGACACCTGTAATGTCTTGTGCAAACGTTAAAGGGGCAAAGCCAAGTAGAAAAGTTAATGCCATAATTTTTGTGTTCATGTTCCAGCCTCCTAATAGCGATCACTTTTTCTAGTATTTGGATTCTACATAAATAATTCAAATGCTATTCAAAAAATGTACATGATTTTTCAAGATAAAAGAACAATTCTTTGCTTATCCTGAATAAAAAAGTTTCCTTGGTGTTATCTTACACCAAAGAAACTTCAAGTAGACCGTATTCACTAAACAAGCATTCAGTATGGGTTAATTAATTTGAGATCCGAATTATTCACGGATCCAAATTTGATTACGCCCTAACACTGATACACCGACATAACCACGTAAATGTAAACGTTTGCCATTGGCACTTAATTTGGCTTTCATACTATAAATTTTACCAGTATTCGGGTCTAAAATACGACCACCAGTATAATTGTTGCCTGAACTATGTTTTAAACCAGTGAGTGTATCTAAACCGAGAATTGGTTTGTTGGTGTAGGGAGCTGGGCAGTCTACACAGATTTCCTTTGGTGTATAACCTAAACGAGGGGTAATTTTGACAACTTTGCCGACGTAGTTGCCATTCGCATCTTTGCGAATTTCGACTTGACCCTTAGGCGCACCAGTCTTGTCATCAATGGTTTGCCAAAGACCGGTAATGTCATTTGCAAAAGCCAAACTACTTAGAACCGAAAAAAATAAGACACTTATAATTTGTTTCTTCATCATTAAAATCCTTTTATCAGCTTATTAGCCGTAATTCATTATGTGCAAATAATGATAACTAGTTCAATCATTATTTGTAATTTGAGCTAAAAATTATGGTAAAGATAGAATAAATAATGGCAACCAAATGGCGGTGAAGACACCATTTACCGCCATGCCGAAAGCGGCATAACGTCCTGTGACTGGACCACGTTGCCATGCTTGTGCCGTTCCAATGGCATGTGCCGCCAGACCTAAAGCCAAGCCTGAAGCGCGTTCATCATGAATGTGTTTTAGAATCCAAGGTGAAAATGCCGCGCCAATCACCCCAGATAAAATCACAATTAAAGTGACCATCATCAATGGCGCATGTAATAAGGTCGCAATGTTTAATGCAATTGGCGTTGTGACTGCACGTGTGGCAAATGCCATTATGGTTGGTTCAGACAAATGTAGAAGATAGGCAAGTCCCATCGGTAAAGCGACAGCACTGATACTGGCAAAACATAAAATTCCAATCATTGATTTAATCGGCAAATCATCATAACGCATGGCAGCCAAAGGAATCGCTAAAGCGACGGTGACATAGCCGAGTAAGTGATTAAACAGGTCATCAACGCTATGCATATAGCGCTCATAAGGAATTCCGAAGACAGCCAGTAAACCAATGACAATAAACATCGCAAAGACAATTAGCGGAATCTGCGGAAGTTTTTTATTCAGAGGCTTTGCCGCTAAATAGCTAATGAAAGTAATTAAAAATCCGTAAACAATCATCAACATATTCAATCTCCTATAACCAACGTTTTGCCATTTTGGCGTAAATCCATAAAGGCAATAAGGTACTCAAGGTCAAAATAAAGAGGAACGCAGGAATTTGTTTGCCCAAATGAACCAACATAATTAAAGAGCCTGCACAAATGGGCAGGAAAGCAAAAGCGCTTTCTTTCATTATTTTATTATTGGTATCGATTAGCCGATGAGGAATTCTTCTAAATTTTCTCCAGATGAATAAAGTTATAAGCAAACTTGTCAATCCAAGCAAATTGCCTAATTCAGGATGATGAAAAAGTTTGGCAATTGCGACAGCCCCTTCACGAAAGACAATGATCAATAAAATGGTGGATAACCATGCCATCCAATCAATATTTTTCATTTTGCATCATCCTTTTGCTCAAACTCTTCCAAAGGTCGCTGGAATAGAGCGGCTTTATTTCCCAAAATTTCATTTAAAGGCAAATGAGCTTGGCTAAGGAGTTGTTGTAATTTGTGCGGCGCAATACACACAGAAAGATGTAAATTTCCTTCATCGTCATATTGTTCCGCTTGAATAACATTGAGCGTGTAGAGTTGTGTGCGAAGCTTGCCATAAGCGGGTTTAAGCACTAAATCGAACTGTTGTAATTGTCCCATTAAGCATTGCTGAACCGCTTCACTCAGTAACGCTAAACCTTGTCCTGAATGTGCTGATACATACACTTGATTCGGGACATTCGGCTCTTTGTAGATAATTTTTGCAGCATCACCGCTCAAGTCAATTTTATTGTAGACATGTAAAATGGGTGCATCGGCGCCAATTTCTTGGAGCACAGATTCGACCGCTTCAATTTGTTCGAGCATATTGGGGCTGCTGCTATCTATCACATGCAACAGCAGTGTTGCTTCCAAAGTTTCTTCTAGTGTGGCTTTAAATGATTCAACCAAGTCATGTTGTAGGTTTTTAACGAACCCGACCGTATCCGCGAGCACAACTGTGCCAATCCCATCCCATTCTAAGCGTCGCAATGTTGGGTCAAGGGTGGCAAAGAGTTGATCGGCTGCATAAACATCACTTTTTGCCAACGTATTAAATAATGTTGATTTCCCCGCATTGGTATATCCCACCAAAGAAATGGTCGGAATCGCCGCTTTTTGCCGTGCAGCTCGACCTTGTAAGCGAGTTTGTTGGACTTTGATTAGTTTGTCTTTTAGTTGGGTCATTCGCACACGAATCAGTCGGCGATCGGTTTCCAGTTGAGATTCACCTGGCCCACGTAGACCAATACCACCTTTTTGTTGTTCTAAGTTGCCTGTAAAACCTCGAATCAGCCGAGTAGATAAATGTTTAAGTTGAGCCAATTCGACTTGTAATTTACCTTCATGGGTGCGTGCGCGTAAGGCGAAAATATCTAAAATTAAACCAGTGCGATCAATCACACGGCATTTTAAAATTCTTTCTAAGTTGCGTTCTTGGGCAGGGGAAAGGGATTGATCAAAAATAACTAATTCAGCTTCAAGATGTCGTGCTAATTCAGCGATTTCTTCGACTTTACCTGAGCCAATAAAATACTTTGGGTCAGGTCGGCTTCGTTGCACAGTCAAATGTTCTAAAATTTCTGCACCAGCAGATTGAGCGAGTAGTTGAAATTCCTCGGCATCAAGATCATCGAGCAATTGCACACATACACTGACTAAAATTGCCCGTTCGCCGCCTTGGTTTCGCTCAAATTTTTCCACGCTGTGGTTATGCTCTTAGAGTTAAAGACTTATTCTAAAATAAACATCAATGAAAGGGCAAAGACTTCATCAATTAAATAAATCTGTGCTTGGGTGATTCTGGGACAGCACAAGAAAATTGATATGTATGGAAGTAAAGAAGTTATAAAAATACAGGCATATCAATATTTAAATGAATTGAAGCATTACGATTTACATTTATTTTTCCACACAGTCCACTTTTATAATTTATATGTCAATTTAGGCATGCTATAACTAAGTTAATTTAATGCATCTATGCATACGGTTTTAATGATTTTTATGACAGAACAAACAACAACACTAAATCCAACTCCTCCCAATATTTTTTCAAAATTCAGTTTATATAGTCGAAAGTTAGCAGCTGGTTTTGAAACCATTGGTGAGGGTTTTTACTTAATCTATCGTCATGGCTTATACAAAGACCCGAACAATCCACAGAACACCCGTTATGTGCAATATATTTGCCGTCGTTTATGTGAAGTATTTAACCTCGAAGTTCAGGTACATGGCAGTATTCCACACGCGCCAGCGTTATGGGTCAGTAACCACGTTTCATGGCTGGATGTCGCGGTATTGGGTTCAGGTGCTCGGATTTTTTTCTTAGCCAAAGCTGAAGTCGAAAAATGGCCTATTTTGGGTAATTTGGCAAAAGGTGGCGGTACTTTATTTATTAAACGTGGTTCTGGAGATTCGGCGCGCATACGTGAGCAGATCGCAGCATTTTTAAAACAAGATATTCCTGTCTTATTTTTTCCTGAAGCGACCACAACAGATGGGAGACAGGTTAAAAAATTACATGGGCGATTACTTGGGGCTGCCATTGAAGCGCAACGTCCCGTACAAGTTTGTGTGATTTGTTATGTGAACCAGCAAGGTGAGTTAGACATGGTTGCGCCGTTCATTGGCGAGACGTCATTCGCGGAACACGTACAAATGATTTTAGAGATGCCCAAAGTCACCGCACACTTAATGACGCTTCCTGCGATTTCTGTGGAAGGGCATACGCTTGAAAGCTTAACGGAAGAGGTAGATGCAAAAATGCGTGAGGGGCTGAGTCGACTACATCAAAAAGTGTTAATGGTGCAGCCGACAGACAACGAGATTACATAAAACCCTGGATTGGCAACCATGAAATAATTTTCATGCCTGCTCGTTCCCACCATTTCATACGTGGTTCTTTTTTATAAATAACGGTGTTTTCAGGGGTTTTGCGTTGCCAGATTATTTTTTTATCGGCGTCTAAAAGCAATTGATATGCATATTTACTTAAATTTTCATCCATGGTGGCGTGAACGGATTGCGCGAGCGGTGGGCTGTTGAGTAATACGCCAATTTCAGTGTTCAAATAGGCAGAGCGTGGGTCGAAATTAAATGAGCCAATAAAGACTTGCTTTTGATCTAAAGCCATAAGTTTTGCATGCAAACTAGAACGACTTAAACCTTTCAGGCTCACTTTGGCTTTTTTGACCAAAGCATCGGTATTTTTATCTAAATCATGCTTATCAATCGCGGGGAGGAATTCATAAAGTTGGACGCCTTTCTCTAATAAATCTTGACGATATTTCCCATAGAAAGCATGCACAACAGCAACATCATTTGCCTTAAAAGAATTGGTAAGCACCCGAACTTTGACACCTTTTTGTGCCAAATCCGTGAGCATTTTTGCGCCTTTTTTCTCTGGAACAAAATAAGCAGAAATCAAATCAATATTCTGCTCAGGTTGTTCCAAGTGATTGATCAGTTGAAAGTTTAAATGCTCTTCTTTTTTCGCCTTAGATTTAATTTTGTCTGGCGAGTCTTTAACCACTTCAGCTTTGACCCATTCCAATGAAAGATCTTGGTTCAAGAGTGCATCAATCGCTTGAGTGCGACGAGTTAAATCTAAGAAGTTTTGCACTGTTGCACGTCGATAATGTTCATCCAGTTGTTGTTTT
Source organism: Acinetobacter sp. (assembly GCA_036660195.1). Taxonomy (GTDB): domain Bacteria; phylum Pseudomonadota; class Gammaproteobacteria; order Pseudomonadales; family Moraxellaceae; genus Acinetobacter. Next base: position 2,097 of record JAVXBC010000131.1, on the reverse strand, counting down.
AAGCTTTCATAACTAAGTCGATGTGATTTTGGGTTAACAATTTCACGGACATCATAAGCGTATTCATGATTCCAATAATCCTCAAAAGAATCGGAAATTTCATGAACAGCCGTTCCAAATAACATGACATCAACATCAGAAAATTGATAATTATCACTTACGTTATAATATTGGTTAGTCATATTTCGACCACCAATCAAGGCAACTTGATGATCGGCGATAAAACTTTTATTGTGCATGCGGCGGTTAATGCGTTTTAAATCGAGCACCATATCAAGGCTACGATGTTTACGAAATCGATATGGATTAAACAATTTAACTTCAATATTGGGATGTTGTGCCAAAGCTAAAAAGATACCTTCAGTATGCTTGGCATTATTATCATCAATTAATAATCGAATTTTCACGCCTCGATCTGCGGCTCGAATTAAAGCATGTAGGGCGAGCGCGCCAACTTTATCGTTATCCCAAATGTAATACTGCAAATCTAAGGTTTTTTCAGCTCGATCAATTAAACGTAATCGAGTTGCGAGTGCTTCTAATGGTTCAAATAAAACATGGTAGCCTGTGAGTCCTTCATGTTGTTTTTGTAAAGGCTCAATCATTTGGGCTAATGAAGTTTGTGAGGTATCAATATTTGTAGTCGGTTGAGATACATATTCAGTTTTATGTTTTGGTAGGGTGCTGCATCCTGTTATCGAAAAGGCGAAAAACATACTGATCACTAACATTTTTTTATTGTAAGCGCTTGTACTTATTTTTGTATATTTTCCATTTAAATGAGAAAATTGATTCATTATCTTTACTAATTAGACGTTAAATCTGAGTATAGCACTGCATTGGCAAAGATAAATATTTGATGCAACAGATGTCTTTGATCTGAAGTTAATGAGAAGCCTAATGTGGAATTCAGACACGATAATTTTTAGTTTTTATTTAATTTTTGCCGTATTGGCCTGTTGGGCATTGGCTCAAGCTTGGCGACATCAAGCGAAAACGGAAACCATTCATCCTTTTAAAGCCTTTGTACATTTGTTGGCATTTTATCTTTCTTATTTGTTGGTTCCTTTGTGTGTTTTTAGTTTGTATGCGGGTTGGTCTGGTTTTTATTCTTTGCATCAGGCGGTTTTTATATTTTTGCTCAGCAGCGTGTTGGTCTATGCACGTTTCATTGAACCACATCGAATCCAAATCAAACATCATCAATATCGCTTAAATCCGAATAAAAATTTTACTCATCCTGTAAAAGTCGCATTAATTGCCGATTTACATGTTGGATTATTTTCTGGACATGAGCGGCAGTTAAAAGCCATAGTGAAAAAGTTGAATGAGCAACAGCCCGATGTGGTCATGGTGGCAGGGGATTGGACGTATGAACCTGAAAATCAACTGGTTCAAGAATTGGCGGTTTTAAAACAGATTCAGGCACCCGTCTATTCGGTGCCTGGAAATCATGATGAGCAGTACCCAGGCCCTCCAATACAAATGTTGCTCAATGAAGCTCTTTTAAAGTCCAATGTAATAGATATTGAGGGGAAGGTCGTAGATTTTGATGAGTTTCGTTTAATTGGGGTTGGCGATTTATGGGCGGGTAAGGCGAATATGCGACATATGTTGGAATTGCCTCAAGATAAACCATGGCTAATTTTATCGCATAATCCAGATACCGTGGATATGGTACCTGACTTGGGAACTCGTGCTTTAATGCTGTCAGGGCATACGCATGGCGGACAAATCGAATTGCCTTGGATTACCAGTTATATTATGAAGCACGTTTCAATTTTGGGTCATAAAAAAGGCCTTTACTCACATGAGCATGCAGATGTTTTTGTTACGGTTGGAACGGGCATGGTTGGTGTGCCTTTTCGTTTTCGTGTGCCACCGACGATAGATATTATTGAGTTGATCTAATAAATAAAATATTTAATTAAAATTCGATGAAATAGTATGAAATTCAACCACTCAATTATTAATTCCAAGAAACCGCTTGCTTCGCCTCAATAAAGCTGTAGAATGCGGCACTGTTGGAAACGATCTTGGTAATTAACTTGTTGAATAACAGTAACTTGGCTTGATGTTGAGTTTTGGTGTTAAGAA
>JAVXBC010000130.1:0-7690 GCA_036660195.1 Acinetobacter sp. | reverse complement strand
GATGTCCTAGGCCTCTAGACGATAGGGACTTCTTGAGGTGGGTGTATATTAGGGTTCAGTCACCAAACTGTCAAGAAGATGAGGAGACAGTTTGTTCAAAATATAGCAAAACAGTTCAGCGGTCTTTTGCGTATCATACAAAGCTGAATGTGCTTCTTTACCATCAAACTCAATACCTGCTTGAATACAAGCACGCGCCAAAACCGTTTGACCAAAAGTCACAGCGCTTAGCGTCACCGTATCAAATACCGAAAAGCTATGAAAAGGATTTTGATTTTTGGTTCCTGAACGGTTGATCGCCGCTTGTAAGAAACTTAAATCAAAATGTGCATTGTGACCAACTAAAATGGCATGGGTACATTGCTGCGCTTTACGGACTTCATGTAAAGACTTAAAAATTCGCTTTAATGCACCACGTTCATCTTCAGCCATAGCCATACGGATTGGGTTGAAGGGATCAATCCCAATAAAATCCAATGAACGGCGGTCTAAATTTGCCCCTTCAAACGGATTGATATGCGCATGAAATGCAGGGCCAGGAATAAACTGTCCCTGTACATCATAAACAATTGGAATACATGCAATTTCAAGCAAGGCATCGGTTTGTGCATTAAAACCTGCAGTTTCGACATCCACAACGACAGGTAAAAATCCTCGAAAACGCTGTGCAATAAGCGGTGCTTGGACTATTTCTTGTTCTTGCGTCACACTTTTCTCCAATGCAGTGTTTTTCCTGCATGAAGTGGAATAATTTTTTGATCATCCAGATAATCGAAAGATTCAGCCACATTGTGATCTTCTTTGACTAATGTGATTGTCGATGTATTACGAGCTAATCCGTAAAAATCTGCACCAAAATGGCTGGCAAAACCCTCTAAACGCTCTAATTTTCCAACTTGATCAAATGCTTGAGCATAGAGTTCAATCGCATTTAGCGCGCTATAACAGCCAGCACAACCGCAAGCATTCTCTTTCGCATTTTGTGAATGTGGTGCGCTATCAGTACCTAAGAAAAATTTAGGATTGCCGCTCGTTGCCACTTCCAATAAAGTCGTTTGATGAGTTTGACGTTTTAAAATTGGTAAGCAGTAAAAATGAGGCTTAACACCGCCTACTAACATATCATTACGGTTAAATAATAAGTGTTGTGGGGTGATGGTTGCTGCAACATTGCGGTCTTGTTCAAGAATAAAGTTTGCAGCCTCACTCGTAGTGATATGTTCTAAAACCACTTTTAAGTCAGGAAATTGTTTTAACAACGGCGAAAGCACTTCATCCAGAAAGCGTTTTTCACGATCAAAAATATCGACATGATTTTGAGTCACTTCACCATGTAACAATAACGGAACTTGGTATTTTTCGAGTTGCTCAATCACCGCATACACTTTGCGAATATCACTTACACCATTGTCGGAGTTCGTGGTCGCACCAGCAGGGTACAACTTGATGGCATTTACGACATCAGATTCATGAATTTTACGAACTTCATCTGGAGCTGTGTGATCGGTAAAATAAAGCACCATCCGAGGGTCAAAATTCAAACCTTCAGGAACATGAGCGAGTATGCGTTCACGATAAGCAACCGCTTCTTCTACCGTTTTGACGGGCGGAACAAGATTGGGCATACAAATTGCGCGAGCAAATTGTTGAGCTAAATCTGGAACAGTTCGCTTCAAAGCTAAACCATCACGCAGGTGCGCGTGCCAATCATCGGGTTGTAAAAGCGTAATTGTATTCAAGGTAAAACTTCAAACTTAAAAATAATACAAATAATAATGCAAAAAGTGTGAAAATGATAACTAGAATTACGGATAAATGGTTAAGCAAAGCACATATGAAGCACTGAAATTATGTTATTTTTATGCGGCATAAAAGAAACATATTATAAAATGAGTATTAGATGGACAATCAAAATGATCTAGAAGGATTACTGAGATCAAAAGATGCTTTAGAGCAACTTGTTACCCGACATTTTAAGGGTCAAACGGTTAAGAAAAAGCTACCTACGCAGCTGGAAGATGAATTTTGGCACTTTAATATTGACCGAACTCGCAGCAATGCGATCCAGTTTTTTGGTCAAGGCGTAATCACGTATACCATTTATGTGTTACTTATTTTGCCCACAAATTATCTCATTATTCATGACAGCGAACATTTCGCCATGGATTTTGCTTTTAGTATCCTAAGCTTATATCTAGTCGGTATGGCACTTTTTTTGTTTTGGGTGTTTGCACGCTTTCGAATATGGAGAGCTCATTTCTATAAAGCCTCCTGTACGATTATGTTTTTTACGATAGTCAGCGTATCGCTGTTACTACTCAGTGTCTCAAATCTAGTTTTACAAAATCAAGCAATGCTCTTTATCGCATTCTTATATATGCTCGGCTTTGTATTGAGTGGCATTAAACCGTTCCATATGTTGTGGGTTGGTGGAATCGCTGCTTTGACGGTCATTACTTCGCTCTATGCCTTAAATATTCCGTGCGATTTATTGATTTTGGCACGTATGTTCATTGGAAGTATGCTGTTGGGTTTTTCCATGAGCATTATTCTGAATACGAAAGAACGGAAATTTTTTATTAAGTCAAAAATTTCTGAGATAGACGAGAAGATCCTACGCTTACAAGCTTCTGAACTGCTTCATTTGAGCCAGCATGATGAGCTGACTAAAATATCTAACCGTCGTACATTTGATGAAATGTTCAGTCATTACTATGACTCAGCATGTAAAGATAAAAAATCACTCTCAGTCCTGTTTATCGACATTGATTTTTTCAAGAATTATAACGATTTTTATGGGCATCAGATGGGGGATCAGGTCATTTCCTCTATTGCAAAAACCATCAAAAGTTCAATTCGACACATGGATTTTATTGCGCGATACGGCGGTGAAGAGTTTGTGGTGCTTTTACCTGAAACTTCTGCGCAAGGAGCTTATGCAGTTGCAACTAATATTTACCGTGCGATTGATCGTCAGCGAATAGCGCATGAAAAATCGTTGGTGGCTAATCATGTCACCATTAGTTTGGGCATTACGGTATTTCATGGTGAGACGGAAATTAGTCAAAGAGATCTAATTTATACGGCAGATAAAGCACTTTATCGTGCGAAACAATTGGGTCGTAATCAGATTTACTATCAGCCGTTGTCTAAGTCTGAAGAGAAAATAAACAATTAAAAAAACCGAATATCTGTAGAAGATATTCGGTTCATTTTTTCAGAAAACTCTTTGAGATTATTCTAAGAATTTAACCGTAACGCCAGACTTCACTTTGCCGCCTAAATCATTGGCATCCCAGTTTGTTAAGCGAATACAACCATGTGATGCCGTTTTAGAGATCAACGATGGGTTTGGTGTACCATGAATACCAAAAGATTTTTTACTCAAGCCAATCCAAATATTACCCACTGGCGCATTTGGTCCCGGTGGTAAGGTAAGCGGCTTCATGTTTTTACCTTGAATGAAGTTCGATGGCGAATAACCATAGTATGGGTTTTTAGCGACGCCAACTACTTTATATGTACCCGTTGGAGAAGGCGTGTCAGTACTACCAATTGTTGCAGGAAATGAAGCAATCATTTGGTTACGACTATTAAATAGATACAGTTGTTTTGCACCTTTATGGGCAACAATTAAATGAATGTCTTCAGGTAAATCATTTCGGCTTTTCGCGACAATGATTTTTTCACCCGCTTTCTTAAATGTTGCATTTGGATTTAACTTTTTCAAAAAGTTTTCATCCATATGGAATTTTTCACCGAGCATTTCAGTTACGCGGGTGTAATACAAACCTTTCATTTTGGCTTGTAATGCATAATCCGTCGGAATTGACGCTGCATAAGGACCTTTTAAATCTGCTTCAGTAATGGTGTATTCAACATAAGCAGGTTTAGTCTGTTGTGCAACTAAAGCATCCCAAGTTTCTTTGGTGAGCTGACCTGTAGGTGTTAAACCATTGATTTGTTGAAATGAAGCAATTGCTTTTAAGGTGTTTTGACCACTTGAACCATCAATCGCACCAGGTGATGCATGTGCGTCATTCAGCATTACATGCGCGCGTGCGTAAACTGGAAATTGACCTTTGCCAATATTTTCAGACCATTCAGCATTGTTAAGACTATCTAATGTCCAAGAAACTTTGGCTTCTGGTGCGGTTGTCGTGGCTGTATCTGTTGTGTTTTCGATATTTTCAGCGACGGAAGCAGCACCAGTATTCATTTGTGGTTGTGAAGCAGATTGCGACACATCACTTGAAGCCATTTGATCAATCGCTAAAGGATCAATTGGGTCTTGAACATTAGCTGCAATTTTTTTGGGGTTTAATGGCTGCTCAGTAATTGGTGCAGCAAAAGCAACATTAGCAATAATACAACTTAAACTCATAGCGAGTAATGAGCGAACAAACATGTAATTCAACCTTTAAGTATTATTCATATTGAAATATAAGACCTCGCAAGTATTACAGAAAATAATAAGGCTTGCAGTAGCAGTTTTGTGTCAAAGCAAATTTCCATACAACATTCAGTTTATTATGGAATTGACATGATCAATTCTAGGCATATTTTGATATGATGCCGCTACATCAAGAACATAAGAGATTGGTCATGACAACGTTGAAAAATGATCGTTTTTTGCGAGCTTTACTGCGTCAACCTGTAGACACTACACCCGTTTGGATGATGCGTCAGGCAGGGCGGTATTTACCAGAGTATCGTGAAACTCGTGGCAAAGCAGGTGACTTTTTGTCGTTATGCAAAAATACGGAATTTGCATGCGAAGTGACGCTACAGCCATTACGTCGTTATGAGCTTGATGCCGCAATTTTATTTTCAGATATTTTGACCGTACCCGATGCTTTAGGTTTAGGGCTGTATTTTGAAACAGGCGAAGGGCCAAAATTTCATAAAACCGTTCGTACAGAACAGGATGTTGCCAATTTACCAAAGTTAAATTCTAAATCGGATTTAGCTTATGTGATGAATGCTGTATCCACAATTCGCTCTGCCTTAAATGGACAAGTTCCCCTGATCGGCTTTTCAGGAAGCCCTTGGACTTTGGCCACTTATATGGTCGAAGGCGGCTCAAGTAAAGAATTTCGTTTTATTAAACAGATGATGTATGCACAACCTCAAGTATTGCATGCCTTGCTCGATCATCTTGCCGAATCGGTCATAGACTATTTAAACGCTCAGATTGATGCTGGCGCACAAGCCATTCAAATTTTTGATAGTTGGGGTGGAGCATTGGCGCATAGAGAATATGTCGAATTTTCGCTGAACTATATGACCAAGATCATTGCAGGATTACAACGAGAGAAAGACGGGCAACGTATTCCAATCATTGTGTTCACCAAAGGTGGTGGTCAATGGTTAGAGACCATTTTGACGACTGGTGCAGATGCAGTGGGACTGGATTGGACGACGCCGCTTTATACAGCGCGAGATGTGATTGCAGGTCGAGCCGCTATACAAGGGAATTTAGACCCAGCGGTGTTGTATGGTTCAGCAGCTTCAATTGAAAAATCAGTAAAAGCCATGTTAGATGATGCTTATGCCAATGGTGAAAAAACAGGTTATATCGCAAATTTAGGACATGGAATTACCCAATGGGTAGACCCAACGCAACCGAAAATTTTTGTCGATACGGTGCATGAATATAGTGCGAAATATTTAGGCTAATAATCTAAGGCAATTTAAAGTAACCACGTCAGGAACAGTTTTGTGCAGTTGATTGTATTACCACTAAATTTTATGACGAAAGCAGCGTCGGCTGCTTTATTCGGATTGCTGTTATTGGTTGCATTTGCCTTTACTGCCCCGATGGGAAGTCATGAATATTATGGCTTCTATCGTTACGATTACTTGTTATTTTTTGCCTTAACCATCCAAGTATGTTTACTGTATTTAAAACTCGAATCATGGGAAGAAGCAAAAGTTATTGCCTTATTTCATATCATGGCGATGGGGATGGAGATTTTCCTGACGCATCCTGCGATTGCTTCGTGGCAGTATCCACAACCTGCGGTATTTAAACTATTTACAGTTCCCTTATTTGCAGGGTTTATGTATTCAGCAGTGGGCAGTTTCTTTGCAAGATCACTGCGCTTATATCAAGTTTCATTTGAAAATTTGCCATCATTTAGCAATATGTTGCTGTTGGCGGTGATTTCTTATCTTAATTTTATGACGAAATTTTTTATTCCAGATATTCGTGTTGCGTTGTTTATTTGGAGCGTGATGATTTTTTGGAAAACTAAATTATCTTTCCAGATACAAGACCATCGCGTTAAAGTTCCCATATTGCCGATTCTATTTTTGTTGGCTTGTTTAATTTGGGTTGCAGAAAATATTAGTACCTTTTACAAAATTTGGCTTTACCCAAGTCAAGTCGAAGCATGGCATATGGTGGGTTGGGGCAAGTTGGGTTCTTGGTATTTATTGCTGTTGCTTAGTTTAGTACTCGTTTTGAAAATTTTGGGTACGCGCAATGAAAACGGTAAATGGAAATTACATTGAGAAAAGTATAAATGTCTCGTAATTTCAACTCATTAAATTGTTGCTTATAATTATTACATATATATTTCAAATTTTATTTGCTAAAAAACATGAAGCTCGCTATTTTTATTTGTGTGTGAATAAACTTACACAGAACAATAGTGATAACAAAATAGTAAAAATAATTGATACTGGAGCGTATTCCTATGTTAAAAAAAATTGCATTAGCAGCACTATTAGCAGCTGGTTCTACCGTGGCAATGGCTGATAATGATGTTGGTTGTGGTATGGGTACACAAATTTGGGCAGGACAAAAAGGTCTAGCACCTAAAATCCTTGCTGCAACGACCAATGGTATTCTCACCAACCAATTATTCGGTATTACTTTTGGTACTTTAGGTTGCCGCCAAGGTGGAACTGTCACTGCGCAAGTGGTAACTTTCACCAATGAAAATGCTGAATCACTTGCACGTGATATGGCTGTTGGTCAAGGCGAAAGCTTAAATGTATTGGCTGAATTAATGCAAATTAAAGCAACAGATAAAGCGCGTTTCTTCGCAGTATCTAAAGCAAACTTTGCTGAAATTTATTCGAGCAAAAACCAAAATACTCATCAAGTTTTAACTTCACTACAAAGTGTAATGGCTAAAGACGCAGTTCTTAAAGCTTACGTTTAATTTCGTGCATAGCAAAACCCTGTCTTTATGGCAGGGTTTTCTTATGTTTCATCTTTATATTTTAAAAAATTGTTGCGAATGAAATTAGTTAGCTGTGTCATAGCCTCGTTAATGTGCCATTTTGCCCATGCTGCGGTTACGCCGAGTATTCAAGATTATTTAAATATTGCTGAACAAAAACAATTAGACCAGCAAACCACATGGCAACGGCTGATGTATGCCGGTGAAACCAAGCAAAGTGAAGTCGTTTATCAAGGTTATTTTTATGCCAAAAATGGCAAAACAAATTTAAAAGAAGAATTACATGCAGATGTTACAGCACTCTTTGCTGAATCTGCGGATAACCAATCTATTCGATGTAAATTTCCTGCGCGTAGCCATTGGCTCATGCAGCAACTCAATATTGACGCTCAGCAACTACCCCAAGTGAATTGCCCAGAGTTCGATGATTGGATCAATCATATTAAGCCTTATAAAGCCACGTTGATTTATGCAACCGATTTTATGGGCAATCCAAG
>JAVXBC010000129.1:5493-7785 GCA_036660195.1 Acinetobacter sp. | reverse complement strand
CATCACGGGTAATACGGCGTTCAATCACTTCATAACCCAAGTCTTTGGCAATGGTAATTACAGTTTGACGGGTAATGCCCTCTAATGCACCACCAGCCAAGTCAGGGGTATGTAACACGCCATCTTTGATGAGGAATACATTCTCGCCTGCACCTTGGCAAACAAAACCTTGAGGATCAAGCAACATTGCTTCGTCATAACCAGAACGAGCTACTTCTTGATGCGCCAAGATTGACACCGTGTAGTTCCCACAGGCTTTGGCTTTACACATGGTCACGTTTGGATGATGATGGGTAAATGACGAAGTCTTAACACGAATACCACGTGCCATTGCTTCTTCACCTAGATAAGTTCCCCAACTCCAAGCTGCTACTGCGGCATGAATCGTGTTATCCGTTGCAGCAATACCTAATTTTTCTGAACCAATCCAAATCAATGGACGTAAATAGCACGATGCTAATTTATTTTCACGCACCACATCAATTTGCGCTTGTTCTAAAGTCACTTGATCAAATGGTACTTTCATTTGATAAATTTTTGCTGAATTTAATAAGCGTTTAGTATGGTCTTGCAAACGGAAGATGGCAGGACCATTGGCGGTTTCATACGCACGGACACCCTCAAAAACACCCATACTATAATGTAAGGTGTGCGTTAAGACGTGGATGGTTGCATCACGCCAATCAACTAATTTTCCATCTTGCCAAATAAAACCATCGCGGTCAGCCAAATTCACGGCACATACTCCAAATTTTTACACAATCATTCACTATCCAATGCAGTTGCAGTTGGATCAATTAACCTTTGCCATAACTTGCAAACGATCTTGCGGGTATCGTGCCAGTCCGCAGCATGGACTTGCATAGATTGATTCGCAAGTGCTAAACGGTGGCTCTCAGCTCGTTCGCGGAGATAAGCTTGTATGAGTGCTGTGGCATCTTCGCTGGATAAGCAGCCTGCTCGAGCAGCATCTTCAAGAATTCTTACATTGTCGGAAAAATGGGCGAGATCAGGATTCGACCCACTCCATGCAAGCACTGCATACTGTGCCATAAATTCAATGTCAACGATACCACCTGCGTCCTGTTTTAAATGAAAAATGCCATGTTTTTTTTGATCGGAGGATGATCCTAAATGGTCTTTCATTTTTTGACGCATTTTCAATACTTCTGCACGGACTTCATTTTCATCTCGCACTTGGGTCAAGATTTGACAGCGCGTTTGCTCAAATTTTTGGCAAAGTTGTAGATCGCCTGCAATGGAACGAGCACGCACTAAGGCTTGATGTTCCCACAACCAAGCGCTTTTCTGTTGGTATTGAGCATAGGCTTTCACACTGGTGACGAGCATCCCAGCGTCACCCGACGGTCTTAAGCGTGTATCAATTTCATAAACCCGTCCATCCAATGTTTGCGTGGTCATCAACGACATAAACTTTTGTGCCACCCGAATTGCAAACTCCGCACCACTGATGCGCTTCGTACCATCGGTTTCACTTTGCTCGTCGAGATCGTGAATAAACACCAAATCTAAATCTGAACCATAGCCCAGTTCAATTCCACCGAGTTTGCCATAACCAATGACGGCAAAAGCTTTCTGATCCAAACCACAACGTTGCCCATCACCACCCAATGGATAACCATGCCGTTCCGCAACTGTCTGATAGGCTAAGTTAAGTGTTGCTTGTACGCTCACTTCGGCAATATCAGTTAAAGCGTCTGATACTTTCATCAATGGACTTTCTGCCAACACATCACTGGCAGCAACGGTGAGCACATTGCTCTTTTTAAATAAACGCAATACCCGCATTTGATCTTCTACTTGATCAATTTCAATGCGCAATAATTGTTGCCGTAATGAATCTTCGAGATCTTTACGTTTTGGCAGCTCAAAGTCCATCGACAAAAATTCATCCAACAGCACAGGATATTGCGCCAGTTCTGCACAAATCCACGGACTGACGGTTGCCATTTTGACCAAGCGATGCAACGCCCCACGGCTTTCCATTAACATGACTAAATACACAGTACGGCGCAGCACCGATTCGATCAAAGGCATCAAACGCAATAACGCCACTTGTGGTTGATCTGACTGTAAAATCGCCTCGATCAGATGCGGCCAAAATTTCTTTAAACGTTCAAGTGCGCTTGCAGGGATTTTCTTCAACGCCTGACCTTGCCAAAAATTCTGTATTAAATGCTGCGCGTCAGTATCTAATACCGCATTCAGTTTTTGTTCGAGTTCCGATGAAGGATCATTGGGTGCATTAAACGCTTGTTCTTGAATGAGTTG
>JAVXBC010000129.1:2814-5393 GCA_036660195.1 Acinetobacter sp. | reverse complement strand
CTGGAATACTTGCACGATAAATTCGATTTCACGGATGCCGCCTGCACCGAGTTTAATATCATCCTCGATATTACGGCGCATGACTTCACGCTCGATCATGGCTTTCATTTCCCGCATCGCAGCAAAAGCGGAATAGTCGACATAACGCCGAAATACGAAAGGACGAGCCATTTCCATCAGGTCTGCACCGTCTTTTCCACCCGTAATCACACGGGCTTTAATCCATGCATAACGTTCCCACTCACGCCCATGTTGACTTAAATACTTTTCTAGCCCGATATGGCTAATCGCTAATGCTGCGCCATCGCCCCACGGACGCAGGCGCATATCGACACGGAAGACGAAACCATCAGCAGTAATGTGATCCAACAAATAAATTAGTTTTTGTCCCCACAAAATACAGAACTGTTGCACGTCTATGCATTTTCGACCATTGGTTTCACCTTGCTCATCAAAGGCAAAAATCAAATCAATATCACTAGATAGATTGAGTTCTTTTGCGCCGAGCTTGCCCATGCCAATCACAATCAAATCTTGCACTTGACCTGAATAACCCATCGGTTCGCCATGTTTAGCAATTAAGGGAATCCGCGCAAAGTCTTTAGCCGCAACAATACAAGCATCGGCAAAATCAGACAGTTCACGGGTCAATGTCACCACATCTGTCAGTTGATTGGCATCTTGCCAAATCCAGCGGAACATCAGTTGCGCACGTAACATACGCAAGGCTTTCATCCATGCCTGTTCATCGGCGAGATCAGCAACAGCTTGTTGGACTTTTTGCTGAATAATTTCTGTGGAGAGCGAGCCTGAAAATTGATCTTCGGCGTAATCTTGTTCTAATTGTGCTGGATATAAACTTAAAACTTGTTCAGCGTATTGGCTTGCTATTAAGGTTTTTTGTCGCTGTTGCGCATTCATTTCAAAAGCTCGGCTGATGTCATTCCATTTTTATTAGTTATATCAGTTCACAGCTTAGGTTTAAAATTTCTTTAGGCAATTTTTGATTTACTTTTATGCAGTTCGCTAGATAAGGCAATATGGTCTCGCGCCACAGGTAATAATACGGTGAATATTGTCCCGTCACCCTCTTTGGAAGTGACATTGATTTCACCCAAATTCATTTCTACAAATCGTTTGCACAGACTCAATCCTAAACCAGCGCCTTTTTCTCCCGCAGTACCTTTTGAACTCAGTGTGATTCGCGGTTGAAATAAATCCTGCATTTGCTCAGCGGTCATGCCCAAACCACTGTCTTTGACATACAACTCGACATAGGTGCCTTTGTGCATGGCTTGAATGAACACCTTGCCCGTGCCATCGGTAGTGGTAAATTTTAAAGCGTTGGACACTAAGTTTTGCATCACCGACGTGATCATATTCATATCGGCATAAACTTTAAGATTTTCATCAATTTCATTGACCAATTGAATATTTTTTTTCAATGCCAACGATTTCAAAATTTCAGTCACGATATTGCTAATTTGTCGGAGCTGAAAATTCATAGGATGATAAACAAACCGTCCACCCTCAGCCATTGACCAATTCAGTAAACTTTCTAATAAGTTATAGGTCGATTGCGACGTCTCATGAAGGTAATCGGCTATATTTTGGATACTCGATTCATCTAAGGTGTCACGCTCTTTAGATAAAATTTCAGAGAATCCTAACAAACCATGAAATGGCGCGCGTAAATCATGTGAAATTACCGAGAAAAATTTGGTTTTACTAAAATTAAGCGCCGCTTCCTGTTCATACAACTCTTTTAATTCATCGTGATTAAATTTCAATTCCAATTGCTGCATGAATTGACTGCAATAAGACTGTAAAAGTTGGATTTGTATGGCTGTAGATTCTTGAAGATGCTCATAGCATAAAATTAAAAAGCCTAAAGAACTCTCATCAGGATGACGTAAATGTAGTGCGACCGCCCCTTGAACTTTAAGGTTCAATGGCTGTAAAAATTCTAATAATATTGAATATTGAGGATGTGACTGATCAACAAAATCATCATTTAAAAATAACGTTTTTAAGCTTTTGCTTATTTTTGAGGTCTCAATCGCCTTTAAGTTTTTAGGGCAACGATGCCAAAGATAAGGTTCTTGATGAAACGAAAGCAGTGCGATACTCGCTTGCGCTAATTGACGATTGAATTGCAAAAATTGGTCGAGTAAATTTTGAGGAGAATTAACCCCTAGAGTCAGCGCGATTTTACAAGCACTGAGTTTTTCAATATGCTGTAAATCTAATAATTGAATGGCCATGCTCGCCTCTCGAATATTATCGTTGTTATTAAACGTGGCACCCTTTAATTATTAACAAATTTTAACATAAAATACAATTAATCCACCTAACTTTCGTCCAAAAACATAAAAATTACACTACTCACAAATGCCTTGTAGATCGTTTATAAAAATTCTGTTTTGAAGAATGAAACGAGAACTTATCAATTTTTATTTTTGAAATGATCTAAAAATCAACAATCAATACAGCAATACATTGACAAGCCAACGAAACACGTTATGATACGCAACACAAAGCATCGCACTCTTCCCGAGGTGGTGAAATTGGTAGACGCG
>JAVXBC010000129.1:0-2804 GCA_036660195.1 Acinetobacter sp. | reverse complement strand
TCAAAATCCGCTGTCAGAGATGACGTGTCGGTTCGAGTCCGACCCTCGGGACCATATTCAAAAACCCCAAACTGGCATTAAAGGTTTGGGGTTTTTTCATATCTAGTCTTAGGGTCAAAAATCATGCAACTTTCTGACTTTTCTTTCGAACTTCCAGATGAACTCATTGCCCGCTATCCATTAGACAGCCGCAGTGCTTCACGTCTGTTGCATTTGGATGCAAACGGTCAACATCACGATCATGCTTTTACCGATATTCTAAATTTGCTCGAAGCTGGCGATTTATTAGTGCTAAATGACACCAAAGTGATGAAAGCCCGCCTCAAAGGCAAACGTGCAACGGGAGGTGCGATTGAAGTTTTAGTTGAGCGCATGTTGGATACGCACACTGCGCATTGTCATATCAAAGCCAGTAACTCGCCCAAAGCTGGTGCGACGTTATATGTCGGTGAAGATTCTATTGCCGTAACAGTACAAGGTCGGCATGAAAATTTATTTGTGGTGGAATTTTCACAACCGATTTTGTCCGTGTTAGATCAATACGGACAATTGCCAATTCCGCCTTATTTCAATCGAGAAGCTGAAGCGATTGATACGGAACGTTATCAAACTGTATTTCATGACCCTGAAAAAATAGCCAGCGTGGCAGCGCCGACTGCAAGTTTGCATTTTGACCAAGATTTACTAGAACAATTAGCGGCGAAAGGCATTCAAAAAACTTTTGTGACCTTGCATGTTGGTGCAGGTACATTTTTGCCAGTTCGTACCAACGATATCAGTAATCATATTATGCACAGCGAATGGTGTGATGTTCCACAAAGCACGATTGATCTAATTTTAGCGACCAAAGCACGGGGTAATAAAGTCATTGCGGTCGGTACAACTGCAACACGTGCATTAGAAAGCGCGGCTCAAGCCAATGATGGAAAAATTGCAGCGTGGACAGGTGATACGCAAATCTTTATTTATCCGGGTTATCAATTTTGTATCGTTGACCGTTTAATTACCAACTTCCATTTACCTGAATCAACTTTGTTAATGTTGGTGTCGGCCTTATCAAACCGAGACAATATTTTAGCGGCATATCGACATGCGGTTGAACAACGCTATCGTTTCTTTAGCTATGGTGATGCTATGCTAGTCGACAAATTAAATACCTGATTTAAATACAGCTATGCCAATCGACACTGTCCAACAAGCCTTACATTTTACCCGTAAAAAAAACGCGCAAGTGTTCCGTAATATCGCTCGTCTTTGGGACATTGGTGAAAAATCACATAGTGATCAAGATGTCTTAGATGCCTTGCATCCTTGGCGTGAAGATCATGGTTTACGTTTTTTTAATGCCCTGCCCTATTTGTTGGGCATCACCAGTGTGGGCTGTTTATTCTTTGGCTATTTTTTGCATCCGCATCTTCAATTTATTTGGAGCTTTTTAGCGGCATTTTTGACTGGTTTTTTGGCTTATTTACTCTATGAACCTGCTGAACCGTTAACGCTTGTCATTAAATATTTAGAAGAACGCATCACCGTACTACGTTATGGTTTTCAGTTTCAGCAATTGCCAGCTTATTTGCCGATTCAAGCGCAACCCTTATTGGTGATGAGTAAATTAAAGCAATATTTTCCAGTTTTTAATCGCGGTACGCTTTCCAACGAAATTACGCATTATGCGTCGACCACTTGGCATGATGGTACAACCGAGCATCAAGTTTTAGTTTTTCAATATCACTACGTCAGTGAAACGACCATTATCAAAGATCGAAGCACCGATCAAAAAATTGTCAAAGAAATTCATAAAGACTTGTGGGGGGCTTTTATTTTCCAAATGCCTGCACTCGGAATTGCAGTGAGTAATCAACGCTCTCGATTTTTTGCGCCTTATACCAGTTCGTGGGAAAGCAGCGACATTATGATCAACAAGGAACTCAATATTTTTGGGCTTGATCAACATCAACTCGCGAAAGAAATTAGCCCCAGTATGACCTTAAAATTACATGATTTTTTTCAACATTTTACAGGTGATTTAATTTATCATCACCAAGAGCCAATCGTATGTTATCTGGGTGAGCAGAACCTATTTCAGACGGCAAGTAAACGTCAAATTATCCATGATATTCCTGCATTACGTGGACATTTGCGCACCATGACCATGCCGCATTACCAGAGATTTCAACAATTCATGCTCAACATTATTTCATAGTGGATCGATAGAACAACAAGGGGGAAAGGCAATGACAGGTTTAATTATTTTCTTGGGGATATTTGTCGTACTAATCGTATGGGCGATTTTTACCCGAAATAATATCGTGCGTTATTTTAATGCGACCAAACGTGCGTGGTCGGAAGTGGCGAACTTCGAACGCCAAAAAGTCAAAACCTTAGAAGCCCTTGAAACCACACTTGCTCAATACACCCAATTCGAAAAATCGACCTTAGAAAAAGTAACCGAATTACGTCAGCAAATTCTGAATTTAAACGTCAATGATACCGATATTTCTCAATTACAAAACATTGAGAAAATGAGTAAAGAACTCATTCGTAGCTTAAACGTAGTAGTGGAGAATTATCCTGAACTGAAAGCCGATGCGCTGTATAGCAAAATGATGGATGACATTCAGGAACAAAATGAAAACGTTGGGGCAGCGATTTCTATTTTTAACCGTAACGTTGAATTGTTTAATAACCACATTGAAGTGTTTCCAAACAACTTTATCAATACCATGACCTTATCGAAAAAAGCCATTCGCCCTTTTAAAGATAATTTAGCCACTGAAAATTTTGACTATAAACCGAATTTTTAA
>JAVXBC010000128.1:0-7927 GCA_036660195.1 Acinetobacter sp. | reverse complement strand
TGATATATCCATATAGACCACCAATTTTGATTTCAAAACTGAAATGCCGACCACGTAATCCTTTGCCAAAAAGCACACGGCCATTAGTAAGATAATTAGAGGGTTCTGTTGGCAGATTATATGTATAGGTTTGTTTAGCACCACTTTGAGTAGTGCTTACGCCAATTTCCAACTTTTTAGAACTTCCAGATAGTTCATATTCAAGATATGCGCCCAAAGGATGTACCAACTTTCCTTGACCTAAATCTAATTGTCCTGTAGTCAACTTGGCATCAACAAAAGAGTTTGCATCTAAACGATACACACCATCCTCACCAACACCATAAAGCACACCATCTATCACCACCAATTCACTAAAACTATAATCTTGGTAACGACTCATGGCCCATGTATCTACATTTGCTGTCCATGCATAGCCATATTGCTTTTCTCTTGAATAATCATCTTCAATAAAAACAAGGTCATTGATTAATTGCTTGGCAATATTTTTGCCACGATTAAACTCTACAATGCCAAGACTTTCATAAATTGATTGTCTTATTTTACGCTGCTGCTTTAGCAACTCATTGATGTTGATCGTATCAATAACACGTTGTTTAGCCTTTATACGCTGCGTATATTGTTCCGCATACAACACATTGTCAGTAATGAAATCAGAGTATCGGGCGACACAACTATCTTGTGCTTTTAATGTTTCTGTAATTACTGATCGTGATATTTTTTTAAGTCGATAATTTTCTTGATAAATCACATTCTCTTTGGTGAATGCTCGTAATTTAGACTTTAAAGAAACATCTAAAATATCAAGATTATCGGCAATTGAGTCTTTAAAACGAGCCGTTGCCTTAAAACTCTCTTTAATTTTTAAGGCTTCATTTAATTTAGACAGACTATATTTTTTAGTGTTTAGGTTTTCAGCAATTAACAATCGCTCAATACTAATACTTCTTTGTTTGTCTGTTGATGTAGAAGCCGAGCTAATCTCATCGTGAACCAATGACTTAGCACGTAGGCGAGTTTTTAGATTATCAGAAACGATGATTTGATCATGGATAAAATCTACACGTCGTTTACGACCTGTGAAATGATCAACCACATTGATTTCATCTTTAATAGGGAAAATAGCAGAATCAATGACTTCATCAGAAATAGAAAGTGTATCGCCCGACATCACATAAAGCCGATATGGGGAATCCTCTTTAATTCTAATGAGTTCTTCTGTGACTGCTTTGGACTTTCCTATCGTATTATTGGAATATGCAATCGTTTCCTGAACATCATCCCGATATAAAGTCATTCGTTAATTACTCCAATAAAATGATATGCAGATTTATGATCAACCAAAGATGAATAGTCCCAATATCGTCGTCTACCCCCATCTCCTATTTCAGATATGTTTGCATATTCACTATCACCAAAGACAACCCTACAGGCATCACAATAAAATAACAGCAATCTTTCACTTGGAACTGCTAAAAAATAGCCAGTCCTTGGTACATTGTTATGGACATTAACCGCATCACCATTAAAATTAAATTTCAGTTGTCCATATTCGGTGCCAGGTATGTTCTGTGTATTTGAGTATATTTTTACCTTTGGTGCCCCACCACCACCAGAACCAATCCAAGTCCAACGGTCTGGATGGATCAGCCATGTATAGTCAGCAGGTAAATTAGGAATCCAAGGCCCTTTGTCGGCAAAATCTGAGCAAGCTGAGGGATCATAGTTTTCAATTTCTACCCACACTGGACTTCCATCTTTCGGGTAAGGTTCACCTTTCATTACTGGTAAACCAGCAATCCACGCAAAAATAGGATCGTGCGTCCAGTATTGGTATGAGTAAGGGTCTAACACTGCTTTTAAGCCAAGAGATTTTGATTGGATTGCATTGGAAAAACCATTTCTTTTCGCGTGAACCACAGTATTCCTATTAAAAGTAGGCACACAACAAGCGACTTCCAGATAATTATTTTGTGTTGAGTTGGTTGTTATTTCATGGGTATAGTAGCGGTTTCTCCATAATTTACCTGGTCGCCAAAAAATACCCGCCTGTGCAAAATGTGGTTTAGAATCATAACCCTTATCTTCTCCTTTAATTTTAGTGGTAGTAATTTGGGGGGCAAATTCCGCACGCTCATCAACATCAGTTGTGTAGAAATTCCCCTGCAACGATGTCAATCCAGTTGTAACTGTTTCTTGCCATTCACCAACTATCATGCATTCTTCAAAATTCGACTCAACATTTTTATAATATGTACCTGGATCATAGAAATATTTTACAACTTTTAAAGAGTCACCCTCATAAAATCCAAAAATAATTGTGTCACATCGTACTGTTCTATTAATCGGGTTTTCAGGGCTGAAATTGAAAGACAGACACCCACTTAAAAAAATATCTGGATACTTGAATTGGGGCTGGTTCTCAAATTTTGCTGGGTGGAATAAATAGCCTTCATACACCTTACTTAAACTACCTTTCAGTGTAGTTATAGGTTTTACTGTGTAATTATCCCAATAATCAACCTCAAGCTCGATTTTAGATGAACTCGATCTCGCAAAAGAAAGGGCCCGCTCATAGATTTCATCTTGTTCAACTCGTCTTAACTTATATTGAATTGCTTTTGCTTTATGTGTGCCGAGAGATAATTTATTAAAAAGTTTAGACAAATAAATTGAAACCACATCAGTATATTTGCTGTCCACACTGGTTTTATATAACCATCCATGATTTTCAGCATGGGTGAAATCAAGTTTTAGCTTAAAAGAATAACCAATTTTGACCCCTTGATTGTCATAGTTATAACAGGTGTTAAACCCCTCCCTGCCACTTGTATTAAATGACCAGCCACAACCATCATAAATACTTAAATTATTATAAAAATCCTGAGTGTCACAGACTTTTATAATTGCTCCCGCTCTTACCCATGCCTGAAAATCTTTTTCATTATCAGGAAAAGTTTCACCACTTGGCATTCCACCAAAACGATCCAGTATTTTTAATATTTCCTCATCCTCAACTTTAACAATGTACTCCCTAAAAGCATCAGTTGCCGTGGCTGGAATAATTGGTAACGGCATTGACCATACACCTGTTTTATCAATTAGTGTAAGCCAAGGTTTGTTGTGATCATCAAATACCACTGCATGAGTATTGTCGAACTTATAGTCATATTGAAATTGCCCATTACTAGGTGGCAATCCTGTGTAAACTGGCAATCTCACACCATCAAGATCAGAAATGACCTGATCCATATATCTCAATGGAATTATAAATTGCGCCCTTTCTTCTGAATCACTGGGTAACTCTTTTATATTTTGCTTACCGTACCCACCAACTATCTGCATTACTTCCTGCATTGCACCACTGTACCATGTTGGTTTTTGGCTAACGTATTGAGTCACAATAGAATCAAAAGAATTTAAGGGCATAAACTCTGGAACTACCTGGGTGTTAATTTCAACTACAAATCGTTTTAGATATAATTGTTTTTTAGGTAAATTATCTTTGTCATAATTATTTAAACGAAACCTAGATTGTTCTGTAAGTAGTAATCCCACTCCCTTATCAGGCTTTACATTTGCTTTCGTAATCACACCACTATAAAGCATTGGTACATATAGTTTTGCATAACCATCTGGCACCAATTCATCCATGGGCAATTCTTTATTGGCAATTGCTTTTAAAATACCGCCCATATCTTGTAATACAACATAGCCACCATCAGGCAAGTCTTTGACCTGCCGAATGCTGTCTATATTTGAGATGGCTTTTTGATTGCTTAATTTTTTAAGCTGGTGATCAATGAAAAAGCTGTCATTTTCAGTGAGTTTGCCATTGACCACCAAAAGCCCATAAGGACGTGGACTATGCATCTTTACGCTGCTGTAAAGCTCAAACGATAGCCGATTTCATATTCGTCACCATCTTGGAATACACGTGCTGCTGCGTATTTTGATGCTGAAATCAATGTGCCTGTCGTTCCACCTTTTGTACTATTTGTCAGCATTGCAGCACCAGTTACAGTAAGCTGTGATGATGTAGCAATCGTCACTTGAGCCACTGCATTGAAGTTATCAATTGAATTAGTTGATGTATTTTGCGGTGTCCATTGAGGGCGTGTGGCATTGGTATAACCCTCTGTCATACTCACAATTTCGGCAGCAACGGCTGAAAAATTAGCTGCTGTCCAGTTCGCTGCTGGTGCTGTTGCACCGCTAAATAATGCAAGATAGTAACCTGCTGGTTTTGCGGTTGTGCCCATTGCAACATTGAGTAAATGTGCAAGCCCCTCATTGACCACAAGGTTGTGAGTTGTTTGCCACTCGCCACCATTCACACGGTCAAAGTATTCACCTTGCGCCAGAATACCCTGCTTTGGAAAATAGATGCCTTGCTCAGTCATCTGGTAGTTTTCCGCTTTTAAATCATTTTCCAAGTCTTTCGTGTTCATCATTAGATACCATGTAAGTAAACAATGACATCACGTTACAATGGTTGTCACTCTTCTACCCAGCCTTACAGACCTACCAGACTTTGCCGTGACACCTTTTAATATGCCAGCTTGTAATTCGATAATCTGACCACTCGATGTTCCAAGAATATAACCATTCTCTGCCAACCATAATGCAGTCGTATTACCACCTTGCGATATATCAGACCCTATATCATTATTGTCAATCTCTATCGCACTATCAGGCACAGGTGCATGAGAAGTTTTTGCCTGAAAAGTCATGTCTTGTGGCTTATTGCCTGTTAGAAAAACAACATGAGTTACTTGACCAACCCATATTCCCCCGTCTACAGGCAGAATAAAAGTAATACGTTGTGGCATAGCGACAAAGCCAAACTTTTCGTCATGCAGATGATATGCCAGTGGCTCAGAAAATCTGAGTATGTTTTTATCAGCAGTGAGTAAACGACCTTGCCAATACTTCATATATCGACCAGTCGGCATAGGTGAAAGCCCCTTGAATCGTGCTGCCATACCCAAGTCTAAACTATTAATTGTGACTGAACTTGTATTGATTGGATGCTCGGAATGGCGTAATAGCTCGCCACCATTACGATCTGTCACATAAATTCTGACATGCGTAATGGACTGATCAAAGCAATAAGGTAAATTTATTTGGATACTGGCAAATGCCTGATCATCAAGATTGCCACTGGATGTAAGTTCTATTTGATCTGATACAATTTGTGATAAGGCTGATTCTTTTTGATCACGTAACCATGAGATTGCCACACTGTAAGTCCCACTTTTCAATGATCCTCCACTGTCTAGCATATTCAACATTGGCGTAGCAGGCGTATCAATTGTTAGTGGATGAATCACTTTCCCATCATAAGTCCACAGGCCTAATTCACTTGCAATATAAACCAGATTGTTCACCACCTCATAACGCAAAGGGCCACTTCCAATGTCTGCCAGAACCTCATAGTGCCACGTTGTAGAATCCAATTTAACAAGCTGATTATTAATCGTTGCAAACACATCTTTATGTAATGGACTTTGCCAAATGCTCTTAAACCCAAGAGGGGATATACGCTCTGCACCCTTACGCAAGGCAATACGCCCCGTATCTGAAATATCGACATTCAGTGCATCACGGACGAATAATTTAGGCGCATCACCACCACGCTGTAAACCATCATCCGCAACAACATTATTCATGCCTGCAAGTGGGAATAATTTTAAAGTTGCCACTAGAATGCCCCTTTTCTGTACTGATCTGCATTACCATCTGGACGAATATAATGTGCCGCAGGCCTAATATTAGGCACGCCTTGCGTAAATCCGTCAAAGCCTACAGGCAATAAATATATAATAGGCTTGGAAATAGGTGTTGTAGTCACACGCATTCGTTTATTGAATTGCGTTAGATCATAGTTGCAAACAAATGCATCAAATCCTTGGTTCTTTACTTCTCGAACCTTTAACGAAATCCAAGTTGTACCAAATTTTAACGACTCAAAACCACCATAATTACCCTTAATCAGTGGGCCAACACGTAACCCTCTCCACATGAAAGGGGTATCATTTTGAACTGCGCTACCCATTTGCAATGAGATATGACCAATATGTCTTAATTCTCTGTGCAAATTCTCAATACGGGAAAAGTATCCCCATTGTTGATTCGGAGGTATTCCATAGACATTTAACTTTTGTGTTTTTCTTGGCTGAAATACCAATGCAGTGCCGAACTCTTGAGCATCAACAGAATCAAATTGTTCGACATAAATATCATGTGACAACATGCTCCAACCATAACGTAAGCTATGGAAACCTTTAGGTTTAATATATTTTCGCTTTAAATCCACAATTGGTGTAGAAAAATCTGAATGATTTGAGCCATTTACTTTTAAATTCCGATGATAAAATTCAACTTTTGGTTCAGGTACAATTTCTCGAAAATAATCGCTTGCGCGGATATATCTAGGACTTACACCTGGTATACCTGATTTTACCGTTGATTCGATTCCAGTCACTATTATTTGACGATTTTTCAATTCAACGACTGGTTCACCGACAAGAAGTTCCTGATAACCAGGTTCCACTCGGATTGTATTGGCATACACTTTCGGCTGACCAAATACCGTAAAATGAAAATCCTGTCTGGTTGTTACTACATTCGTCCTCATAATAGGTCGTGGTACCTGATCTACAGGTGGCTCAATCCCATCTCCATCTTTTTCCTGTTCTGTAGAACCGCCACTATCAGATCGAACATTCAGATAGATATACTGTGTGGAATAAGGCGGTGCGCCTCCTTTGATAATTTTAAGCTTATCGCCAAACCTGAAGCTGTTAAATCCGGATACAACCACCCTCTTTGTTCTGAACGAAATATCAGTTTTACCAAAGATAGTGTTCTCATTTCCCATTTGACGCATTTCACGCCATTGAGTCCTGACTGAAGCATTGCCATATTCATCTTGTGCCCGCCCCTTTGTCAGCAATTCTGGTGTTAGATTCTTAACTATAGGAATGCCATAACCATCTTTTAGAATCCATCTCGGTGTAATTCTATTAAAATGGATTGATAGCATTGCATTACCAAAACTTGATAAATCCCCTATCGCAACTTCATCAATGTATCTTTTAAATAGTTCCACCTTAGGTAAGTGAATTATTGGTGGACCAATTGTGTATCGTTTTTCAAAAGTAAGCTTTCTGATACGATCAGCAATGAATGGTAGTCCGATTGAAAGTGATTCAAAGTTGCCAATGCGTTGGAAATATCTTCGAGTATTTGATGCACCGCTATATCCAAATGATTGAGAGTTTATTCCTTTTGGCGATATGACGAATGCTGCATTATGAATATTTGACCATCCACTGATGTATGGCGATTCAAGACCATTTGGTCGAACGTATCTGACTCTATCAGCAACCATTGGCACAGAGAAAGTTGGTGTATTAAAACCAAAGACAATTAATGGTCTAGCCTTATTTTCAATATTGGGATAAGAAAACTTTGATAAGTTACTGCCTATTGCACCAATGATGCGATTTTTATTATGTATATTCGTCCAACCTGTGAGTTTAGGCGGTACCAACTCACTGTCACCATCGTAAAATTGAACAATATATTGCCGAGAATTAATTAGTTTCGGAGTCCCCCATCTATGTTGAGTCTCTGTGCCGACAGTTATAAATCCTTTTGGGCTTATGTATTTTTTCTTTAAATCTACTTCTGATGTACCAAAAACATTACTAAAACCGATTGGATATAAATTTCTGCTTTCAGGAATAATCCTGCTGCCGAATTTAGTCGCTATATATCCATCAGGGTGGATGTATTGGGTTCCACCGACTAAGTGATTGCTTGCAAAATTAGTGAAGATTGACGTTGGTTCGATCAATCTTCTTCCGAAAGATACCCAGCTACTTTGACCATACAAAGCATGGTCTGAACCTTTTGCAAG
>JAVXBC010000127.1:3682-7985 GCA_036660195.1 Acinetobacter sp. | reverse complement strand
AGCATTCTTTGGTCCAGAACCAGAATTCTTCGTTTTTGACGAAGTTAAATGGGACATCGATATGTCTGGCGCGCGCCATACATTAATCGCTGAAGAAGCAGCTTGGTCTACAGGTAAAGACTACGAAGCAGGTAACTCTGGACATCGTCCACGCGTTAAAGGTGGTTATTTCCCAGTTCCTCCTGTTGATTCTTCACAAGACATGCGTGCTGAAATGTGTGCGCGTATCGAAGACATCATGGGTCCTGGTAAAATTGAAGTACATCACCATGAAGTTGCTTCTTGCCAATTAGAAATTGGTGTGAGCTTCAATACTTTAGTTCGTAAAGCGGACGAAGTTCAACAGTTCAAATATGCTGTTTGGAACGTTGCGCATCAATATGGCAAAACTGCTACCTTTATGCCTAAGCCTATGGTTGGTGATAACGGTTCAGGTATGCACGTTCACATGTCGATCTCTAAAGATGGCAAGAACTTGTTTGCTGGTGATGAATACGCTGGTCTTTCTGAGATGGCGCTTTACTTCATCGGTGGTGTAATCAAACACGCTCGTGCATTGAACGCAATTACGAACCCTTCTACAAACTCGTACAAGCGTTTAGTTCCACACTTCGAAGCACCGATTATGTTGGCTTACTCAGCACGTAACCGTTCTGCTTCTATCCGTATTCCTTACGTTTCTAGCCCTAAAGGCAAACGTATCGAAGCTCGCTTCCCAGATCCAATGATGAACCCGTACTTAGGTTTCGCTGCATTGTTAATGGCGGGTCTTGATGGTATTCAAAACAAGATTCACCCAGGTGAAGCAGCTGACAAAAACTTATACGACCTTCCTCCTGAAGAAGAAGCGAAAATCCCTACAGTTGCGCACAGCCTAGATATGGCTCTTGAAGCGCTTCAAGCGGATCATGAGTTCCTTCTTAAAGGTGGTGTATTCACTAAAGAAATGCTTGATGCATATATCGAACTTAAAACTGAAGATGTACGTCGTCTTAACACGACTACTCACCCAGTTGAATTCGATATGTACTACAGCCTGTAATACATTTCGATTTAGAAAAAAGCTCGCTTCGGCGAGCTTTTTTTATGTTGTTCATTTAATAGAAATTCACTTATTTCAAATAAAAATTCAGGTAAACTGAGGGCGAAGTTTTAGTGAGCTCAACATGCGAAATTTACGACCAAATAATATAAAGGAAAAACAGCTTTCTCCTGAATTAAAAAAATGGTTGTACGCATCAGGTTCATTGACTCAACAATTGACTGATTTAGCAGATGGGCAATTCCGAGTTGAATTGCTTCAAACACACTATAAACGACTGACTCTTGCCGATAGCCGTTGGATGAATATGCCGCACCATCACATTGCTTGGGTGCGAGAAAGCTATTTATATGGTTCAGAACAACAACCATGGGTCAGAGCGAAGAGCATTTTTCCAATTTTGAGTTTGCAAAAAAAAGCCCGCTTGTTTCAACATATAGGCAATAAACCGATTGGTTGGTTTCTATTTCAACGCACCAACCCTGCGTGCGAAAGGCGTGTAATCCAGTTAGAAGAAGGCTGGACACGGCAGAGTTGTTATACTTGGCATGGTTGCAAATTTATTGTACAAGAAACCTTTCTTCCTGCATTTGAACAGTTTATTCAATCGCATTAACGTTTAGGATCATCATGGAAACAGTACAACGCACCACATGGCGACAACGTTTATCTGCTTATTATTATTTATGCCGTTTTGATAAACCGATTGGTACAGAATTGGTTTTTTGGCCGACCATGTGGGCATTGTGGATTGCATCAAAGGGGATACCTGATCTCAAAATCCTATTGCTAATGACCTTAGGTGTGATTTTTATGCGCGCGGCAGGTTGTGCGATTAATGACTTTGCAGATCGAAAGGTGGATGCACATGTTGAACGAACCAAGCATCGCCCTTTAGCTACAGGTGTCATTCGAGCAAGAGAAGCCATATTTGTTTTTTTGGCGTTGGTTGCTGCCAGTGCGAGCCTATTATTGTTCTTACCAATTGAAACCTTTTACTGGTCATTTGGCGCATTATTTTTAGCGTTTATTTATCCGTTTATGAAGCGCTATACGCATTTACCACAAGTGTTTTTGGGTGCAGCATTTTCATGGTCAATTCCGATGGCATACAGTGCGGTCGGGCAAACACCAGATTTAACTTGCTGGTTACTTTATTTTGGCAACCTTGCTTGGACTGTGGCTTACGACACCCAATATGCAATTACAGATCGTGAATATGATGTAAAAATTGGGGTGAAATCGACCGCTATTTTATTTGGTCGCTACGATTTACAAATCATTGGTTTACTACAGGCTAGTAGTTTGGCATTGATTGGCTTTGCGTTTTATCGTGAGAATATTTTGATTCCTTTGGGTTTGATCGCTTTGCTTGTTGTCGCAATGGATTTTTTGTATCAGGCAGTAAAAACTAAAGATCGGAATCCGCAAATTTGTTTTTGGGCTTTTCGGCATAATCGCTGGGTAGGGTTAATCATTTTTATTGGAATTTTTACCGCTCAGTTTATTTAGATCAAATCGAGAAAGTGGAAAAGTACTATATACAGTACTTTTTTTTTGTGTTTTTATTTTATAAAGGCAAAGCCTGCATTCAATAGATAAAAAGAAAGGATGACTAGAATGACTATATTTTTCAAAAAAACGGTTTTGATAACGCTATGTGCAAGCAGTCTATTACTGACAGCGTGTGGTGGCGATGGTAACAGCGGCGACTATATAAGTCAGACAGATAAAAAAACTTTCGCGGTTGATGCGGACGTTTCAAATGTTGCGAATGTACATGATGTCTTTACCTACAAGATGCCAAGTGTTCAAAACAAAGAAATTACAGCAATAACACTGGTATTTACCCCTAAAGGTACACCACCAATTGGTGGTTGGCCAATCGTGGTCTGGGCACATGGTACAGTTGGTGCAGCAGACAAATGTGCCCCATCTAAGAATCCTTTAACAGGTGTCGAAAAAAATATCATTATGGCATTGCTACAAAAAGGCTATGCTGTGATTGCTCCAGACTATGAAGGTTTGGGAAATAGTGATGTTGCCCATCCCTTTTTAAATCTCAGCAGTGCAGCCAAATCTGTAATATTTGCTGTCGATAGTGTTAACAAGCGTTACGCGAATTTATCTAAGAATTGGAGTGTGATTGGTTGGTCGCAAGGAGGGCATGCTGCCTTAGCCGCTGCTGAATTTAGTTCAGTGCTGAATCCGTCAGGTTATCAATTTAAAGGTACGGTGGCGATTGCACCTGCATCTTATTTGCAAGATACATTGGATTTAGCTTTGCTTGCTGCACAGAATTATGCGAATGGAGGTCAGCTTGATCAAGCGGTTCCAATTGCCGCGAAAGTTTATACCTATGCTGCAATTGTCGCATCAGGAATTAAAGCTCGACAACCCAACTTTACTTACTATCAAGCATTTTTAACACCGAAAGTACCACTTGCATCTAAAGCGGAAACCGTATGTTCTCCTGAATTGGGAGAGGATTTTGGTTTTGATATTCAAACAACCTTAGCGACTAATGGTGGGAATTATAGTCTTTATCAAGCTTTGCAACCTGATTATGAAACCAATGCAAATATTGTGAAATATGTCGTAGAAAATAACCCTGGACAGTTGAAAATCAACAAACCAGTTTATATTTATCAAGGTACAGCGGATACGACAGTACCATATCCAATTACCCACGATAAACTTTATGCAAAAATGTTAGATAAGGGCACTGATGTGCGTTTTATTGCTAAACCGGGTGATGATCATCAAACGATTATGGAAGATAATATTGCGGAATTGGCGGATCAAGTGAATGCGCTGATGACTCAATAAGTTTTGGGTGGCTTAGACTTTCTTTCAGATTAAAAGATAGAAAGTCTAAGCAGGAAAACAATTGTGTATTTGGTTTTTTTTGCGTATGTTGAGCTGAATTTTCTGATGCTGGCTTGACTGATGGAACATACACCAAAGAAAAAACCAATTCCGTGGCTTTTAATGATTTTCGGGATTAGCATTCCAATTTTTATTGTTGGAATGGCATTTTTGGCAGCAAAAAGTGATGCCCAAACCAAAAGAGAATATGATCGACAACATGCTGAAATTGCTAAAAAATTTGCACAGCAAAAATCTGATGATCAAGCTAAGAATGCAAATCCAGTTGATTAATTTCACAAGAATCCAAAGCATATAAAAAAAGCCACTCAATTGAGTGGCTTTTTAGAATCTTGGCTCTTCCACCTGGGCTCGAACCAGGGACCTGCGGAT
>JAVXBC010000127.1:0-3634 GCA_036660195.1 Acinetobacter sp. | reverse complement strand
GTCCGTCGCTCTACCGACTGAGCTATTGGAGAATCTGATGCGCATTTTAGGCATAAAAAACTAAAGCGTCAACACGAATATTAAAGAAAATGAATCATTTGCTTGATAAACATTCGTTGTATTTTTCAGATATAAAAAAACTGCCACAAAGGGCAGTTTCTCTGTAAAAAAATTAAATTATTTTTCTACACCAGCAGCTTCACCTGCATATTTTGCATTTGCATAGTCCCAGTTCACAAGGCTTTCAAGGAAAGTTGCAATGTATTTTGGGCGTAAGTTACGGAAGTCGATGTAGTAAGCATGTTCCCACACATCAATTGTTAAAACTGCAACTTGACCATGTGCAAGTGGCGTGTCTGCATTTGCTGTTTTAGTAATTGATAATTTACCATTTACAGCATCAGCCACTAACCAAGCCCAACCTGAACCGAATTGAGTGGTTGCAGCAGCAGTAAATTCTTCTGCAAATTTTTCGTAGCTACCAAAAGCTTCATCAATTTTAGCAGCAAGTGCACCAGTCGGTTTACCACCGCCATTTGGTTTCATGCTGTTCCAATAAAAGGTGTGGTTCCAAACTTGTGCAGAATTGTTGAAAATACCTGCTTTAGAAGCATCACCAGCAGATGCTTTAATGATTTCTTCTAAAGATTTACCTTCAAGGTCTGTGCCTTTGATCAAGTTGTTTAAATTAACCACGTAAGTATTATGGTGTTTGTCGTGATGATATTCTAAAGTTTCGCGAGTAATGTGCGGCGCTAAGTCATCATAGCCGTACGGAAGTGCAGGTAAAGTAATGGTTGTCATGTTCTAATCCTTGCAAGTGCTGGGTTTTACATTAAGTGTCTCTATTGTAAATGATTCTAAAACCAATTGGGCAGTCTTTTAAAGAACCATATACAATAAAGCTCCAATTAAAAACGATAAATAAAATCGGATTTTTCAATTCATTTAGATGGGATTGTTCAGTTCAAAATATTCAGTTTCAATCGAAAATTTCTCACTAATTGCTTTCGCCAAACGCTGCACACCATAACGCTCAGTTGCATGATGTCCACAGGCAAAATAATGGATGCCTAATTCTTTAGCTTCATGAAAAGTTCGTTCGCTAACTTCTCCAGAAATATAGGCATCACAATTCGCTACAGCCGCTTTAGTGATATAGTCTTGTGCGCCACCTGTACAAAAGCCAACCTTTTGAATTTTTGCTTTATCACAAGCCAAATGAATGACACCAAATTGGAAAAGCGAGTCTAATTGGGCTTTGAATTGTTCAGGTGTGATGGCACTTTCCAAATCACCAATATTACCAATCGGGTATTTTTCACTTGGGTCTAAGGGCTGCAAATTTTTTAATCCAATTAAATCTGCAATAGCCGCATTATTGCCAAGTATCGGATGAGCATCTAAGGGTAAATGGTAGCCAATTAAAGAAATATTATGCTGTATAAGTTTTCTGATGCGATTTCCGCGCATTCCTGTAATTGGATAAGATTCACCTTTCCAAAAATAACCATGATGAACCAATAATGCATCGGCTTTAGCCGCAATTGCAGCGTCAATAGCAGCTTCGGAAGCGGTAACTGCACAAACGATTTTATTGACCTCAGGATTGCCTTCTATTTGCAAACCATTAGGTGCGTAATCTTTGAATTCATGCGCCAATAACGTTTGATTACACCATTGTATAAGGTCGTGCAAATTTGCCATGTCATTCCCCGAATGCTTTACATCTTTTATTACTGTCAATAAAAACATATTTTTAAATGTAACTAAAGCTAGACAAAACTTTTTTCAGTTTTGCATTGAATTTAAGGAAATTACATTACAATGAAAGAAAATTCCTGTTCTTCAATGGATTAACTCATTCTTGTCACACGGTCTTTTGATTTTTTATAGACCAGATTTCCCTAGAGGATAAAAACGTGCGCCGTGCAGTTATATGGTTACCTTGGGTATTACTTATTGTTGTTACGTTGAGCTTTTTAGCTTGGCAAAAATCGCATCAACCAAAACCTACGGTCGCGGCTGATGGGGTGAAGATGGCTGCTGAAAAAGTTGAACCGTTAATTGATACAACACGCACGGGTGGGGTTGTTTCTTATAGTGCGGCAGTTAAAGTGGCAGCACCAGCCGTCGTGAATATCTTCACCACACAAAAAGTCAAACCGAATAACAATCCTGTTTTAGATGATCCTGTATTTCGTGAGTTTTTTGGCAATCAAATGCCACAGCAGTCTCAAAATGAAAACAGCTTAGGTTCTGGGGTAATTGTACGTGCAGATGGCTATATTTTAACCAATAATCATGTCATCGCTCAGGCAGAACATATTGTGGTCGCCTTGCAAGATGGACGCCGTGCTGAAGCCAAAGTGATCGGACTTGATCCTGATACAGATTTGGCAGTGATTAAAATTGAATTGGATAAACTGCCTGTTTTACCGTTTAAGTTAAGCGGCAATGCAGTGGGCGATGTGGTTTTAGCCATTGGAAATCCATTTGGTGTAGGACAAACCGTAACACAAGGGATTGTTTCGGCGACAGGGCGTTCCAATTTAGGTATTAATACCTACGAAGATTTTATCCAAACTGATGCAGCGATCAATCCTGGAAACTCGGGTGGTGCACTGATTGATGTCGCAGGGAATTTAATTGGCGTTAATACCGCAATTTTCTCACAATCGGGCGGATCGCTGGGTATTGGATTTGCCATTCCTGCCAGTGTTTGTCAGCAGATTTTGAATTCAATTTTAAAGGACGGGCGTGTGGTACGTGGTTGGTTAGGCATTAGTTTGACCCCAAATACGGGCGATGAAGAAGTTTTAACTGCCAAACCAGTTGGAATAACAGTCGCAGATGTATTGCGTGATGGCCCAGCCGATACGGCAGGTGTTAAACGTGGTGATAAAATTATTCAAGTGAATGATCAGCAAATTAGTTCTGCTTCACACTTAATTAATTATGTTGCAATGCAAGCGCCTGAAAGTTCGATCAGTTTAATTGTCGAGCGTGAAGGGAAGCGACAAACCCTACAGGTGAAAGTGGGTGAGCGCAAAGTTCAACAAAATGCACAGTCTCAATTTATTCCTTTACCTAAAGAATAGCTCACACTTTTAATATGCAAAGCTGAATTTATAAATCGTAAACAGGCAGTCATAAGGCTGCCTGTTTGCTTAAAAAAATAAAAAAAAGCTTGCTGATAAAGGTCGACCAGCAAGCTTTTTCAAATTTGGATGTTTTTTAGTTTTGGCTATTTTTTATTTTTTATTTAATCATCCAAATTTGATCTTTTGATGACAGTTTTCTTACGATTAGATGAAAATCACCTCAACAAAAACCATCAATAAAGTTTAAAACTTATATTCTAAACCTAAGCCAGCCACAGGTTGTTTGTCTTCTTTATCCGCTTTTTTAAGCGTTAAATAGCCCGCATAACCATAGCTTTTCACTTGTTTGTTAAAGGCATAATCTACGCCACCAATAATCTGTTTCGCTTCAAAATCTGCGCTGTTGTCTTTAAAGCTGGTGCTGTTTTGGCTGTATTGACCTTTCACTGTCCAGTTTTTGGCATTTGGAAGATTGTATTCCGCACCAACTAACCAACCTTGTGCATCATCAATATTGGCTGCCGCAGCAG
>JAVXBC010000126.1:0-8024 GCA_036660195.1 Acinetobacter sp. | reverse complement strand
CACCGCACTCATAATGCGGGGGTCACAAGTTCAAGTCTCGTCATAGCCACCATTTAAAAAACCACGCGCTTGCGTGGTTTCTTTTTGTCTGTTAAGTCGATTTTAAAAGCAATTATTCATGGCTGATATGCTTTTCGATTAAGTTCAAAGTCGCTGGATTAACATAAAATGGTTTTAAAATTAGGGTAATTAATGGTTCTAAAATGCCATGTTGATCGAGGACTTGAATCCCTTTTGGGTAAAAGCGTACAGCCTCATTAATCAGATCAGTTTCTTTTAAACCTACCGCAGACAATAGATCTTTTAAGTTTTCATCTTGATAAAAGTCATAAAACACTTTTACACCGTACAGAATTAAATCTTGAATAAATGCGGATTGGCGTAATTCCTTCCAATATTCGTACAGCATTACAAAGAATTCTTCGACATCCAACGGCGTAAGGTGATTCATATAGTCGGAAATGGCATTTTCTTTATGTTCATCCCAAATATTTCGCGCGAGCAGTTCTAAGTCATCTGGTGAAAGCAAGCTAAGATCAACCAATTGGGTTTGAATAAATCGCGCGACACTTTCTTCTACTTTTTGTTCGAGACGTTGTTGCTGGCGAGTGGAAAAGCTTTTTAGTTTCTGTTGCCACTGGTATTTGCTTTCGGTTTCATTGTCAAAGTACGGCGTATTAAATAAGGCTGGCAGCTTACTGTGTAAAGTGGTGGTTGCAATGTAGTGGCACAACTGTTGAATTGCAGGACTTTCTTTTAGAAAATGATTGATATCACGATGAATGTTTTCTAGTTCCAAAAACTTGGAGAGCCAAATTTCAAATTGATGCTCGGAAAAAATGTCTTGCAGTTGAGCTTTGGACTGTAGAGAAAAGACATGGAGTCGTTGTGCAATTTCACCGATAAATTCCAACAACCCCGCACCCAACTGCATTTCAAAGGCGTAGCGTCGCACCACCGCTTGTATTTGTTCTAACTCAATCACTTCTTTCAGTTGAATATGCGGGGCGTGCTGAATAAAAAGTTGCAGAAAGGGTTGTAAAAATTCGACCGAAAATTGTGTGGTGAGTTGATCTTTATAAAACGACACTTGCTCAAGCAAAAGAGCTTGAGCAAGTTGTTCAGCTGGATTTGAAGTCGGTTTAGTCATTCGCTGTCCAACCATTGACGATCGGATAGCGTCGTTCACGGCTAAAGGCACGAGAGCTAATGCGTGGGCCAATTGCGCCTTGACGACGTTTGTATTCATTGCGATCGACCAGTGCAATCACTTTTTCTACCACATCCGTTGGATAGCCTTTAGCGATAATATCCGCTTGGCTCGCGTCTTCTTCGATATAAGCATACAAAATTGCATCCAATACATCGTAAGGCGGTAGTGAATCTTGATCTTTTTGGTCTGGACGCAGTTCGGCTGATGGTGGACGCGTAATCACGCGCTCAGGAATCACTGGTGTTTCGCCGAGGGTATTACGGTATTTTGCTAACTCAAACACGATAGTTTTATACACATCTTTCAGTACATTGAAGCCACCAACCATATCCCCATACAGCGTGCAATAACCGACAGAAATTTCTGATTTATTTCCTGTAGAAAGCACAAGGTTACCAAATTTATTGGAAAGTCCCATCAGCAAGGTGCCACGAGTACGTGCTTGTAAATTTTCTTCCGTTGCATCGGCTGGGGTGTTGCCAAAGAACGGATACAGCGTTTGCATGAAACTATTTACAATCGGGTGAATCTCAGCAATTCCAAAAGTCACGCCCATGCGACGAGCTTGCTCATTGGCATCTTCAACGCTCATTTGTGAAGTATAGGTATAAGGCATCATCACCGCTTGGACTTTATCTGCACCAATCGCATCGACTGCGATCGCGAGGGTCAACGCAGAATCAATACCACCTGATAAACCTAAAATCACGCCAGGGAAGCCTGAGCGTTGCACATAATCACGGGTTGCCATGACGAGGGCTTGATAGATTTCTGCAAAAGTTTCGAGTACAGGTGGATTCTCAGCGGTTTTAAATTGTTTTTGTTCGGCATCAAATTCTGCAACATAAACCGCTTCTTGGAAGCTTGGCGCTTGTAAAGCAAGTGTGCCATTGCTGTTGTTGACAAAGCTCGATCCATCAAAGATCAAATCATCTTGTCCACCGACTTGGTTCACATAGACAATATTTAAATGTAATTGTTTTGCCAATTCATTGAGGGTTTGGATGCGATGTTGCGGTTTGCCGACCTCATACGGTGAAGAATTTAGAACCAATACTGTTTCTACATTAAGCTGGCTCAGTTGTTTGACGATTGGTAATGACCAAACATCTTCACAAATCAATACACCGAATTTATGCCCTAAATATTCAAAAACGAGATGTTGATGACTACTTTGGAAATAACGTTTTTCATCAAAAACACTATAGTTCGGCAAATTCTGTTTATTATAAATACCTAAGATTTGTCCATCTTTCATCACAGCAGCAGAGTTATAGCGCTGACCATCTTCGGTTTGATGCACAAAACCAAAAACAATCACGATGTCTTTGATTTCGCTCAGTTGCGCAAAGGCTTTTTGTGTACGCTTTTGTAAGTTTGGGCGGAGTAATAGGTCTTCGGCAGGGTAGCCCAGTGTTGAAAGTTCAGGAAACACGATCAAGTCAGCTTGTTGCAGTTTTGCTGCATTGATCTGTTCAATCATTTTTTGAGTATTTGCGTCAATATTGCCAATATGCGGAGAGAATTGAGCAAGGGCAATTTTAAAATTTTTCATTCAAACCTAATCCTAAGTCTTAATAAATGATGATATGCAATAGGCTGATTTATATAAGTATAATTTTAAAATCAGGCGCATATCATGAGGTCAAAGATGTAATATCTAAAAAAGTAACGACATGGTCAATAATATATACTAAATGCGCATTTTTCTGCTTAAAAATAATAAGTTTTCTGTATAGAAATACGTAAAACCTATCAATTTTGAGTGTCTTTCACGTCACTTTGCTAATTTTTTGCGGAAAGATACTCATTTTATCGGGGCGAAGATGTCTTTAGATCAAAATAACAGCACAAAATTACTTCATTACGGTCCTTTTA
The DNA here is from genome assembly GCA_036660195.1 of Acinetobacter sp. Taxonomy (GTDB): domain Bacteria; phylum Pseudomonadota; class Gammaproteobacteria; order Pseudomonadales; family Moraxellaceae; genus Acinetobacter. Next base: position 4,933 of record JAVXBC010000126.1, on the reverse strand, counting down.
TCGTCATTTTTTGTGCGATTAACTCACTGATTTTTACAAATAAAATTAAAAAATATCAAAAAGTAAGTTAAATTATTTATATAAATTAATAACTTAAATAAAAATACCGTTTGTCGGTAAATCCTTTTCAAGTCTTGAGTCTGTAATAGTTTGTCGCTATTATCCCAATCAATGTGTACACATGTACACAAACCTGTCGCCAAATTCGGCGATCTAAACAAGATAGAGGAATTAAATATGTCAGTTTTATTATTACCAGTTGTTGCGTTTGCAATTGCAGTTGTCGGTGGTCGTATTGGTACCGTCATGTTTCAAGAACAAGATGCACAAGACTAATTGTTCATGCTTGTAAATCAAATTTTCATTAAAGAGGTGGTTATATAATGATTGCTACAATTTTATTACCTGTGATTGCTTTTTCAATTGCAATCGTTGTGGGGCGTATCGGGACAGTGATTGCTGAAGATATGCGTAAAGATAGAAACCTGACAGATAAGGATGCTGGTCATGGACTCAACACTAAAACTCGTCAAAATTTCACTGCTTAGATTCAACGACGATTTTTTAACTTAAAGAACCCTGTACAGAAAAGTGCAGGGTTTTTTATTGGAGAATAATGTTAGGAATTTTTTTGAAAAAAATATCACGGGCGATATCACCTTGTTGTTCAATATTATAATCGGCAAAGGCTTTGCCTTGAACAAATTGATAGTGATATGGATCGTACCGTTTAAAACTTAAATAATAAGAGAGTTGTAATATTGCGCCTTTAAGCAGCACATTGGTCTGTTGTTGATGCTGTAAAATATGCGTCATTTCGTGAATGAAAATACCTTGTAGTGCCCTTGAACCTTGTGAATAATCTAAGCTGAAATGTTGTGGATGCACAAATAAATTGCCATTGGGCGCAATAAAAATATTGGTTGGTTGCCATGGTAAGTAAGGGATGTTAAAAATTTTCACTTCAGGGTAATCGATCAAATCACCAAACACTTGCTGCGCAAGTTCGATTTCTGCTTGGGTTAAACTGCGATATTCAAATTTGTACATTTTCAAATACACAATCAGGCTTGCAAGAAAGTGTTCTTGTAGTATTTGAATGGACTGGTCAATAAGTTTGAACATGGCTCGAGCAAGTCGGTTGGCAAGTTAAAATGATTGTAGAATAAAAAAACCTCAGTTAGAACTGAGGTTTTACAACAACGAGAATGACCACTGCAAATAAAATCAAAGTCGGCATTTCATTAAAATATCGCCAAAACTTATGTGATTTATAATGTGCGTTGCCGATGAGCTTCTTGCGGTAATAACCGCAAAAGAAATGGTAAATAATTAATAAACCGACTAATCCTACTTTTAGGTAAAACCACAGAGCAAGATGATAGTGTCGAGTTGCATCGCCCCATTCAACCAAAAAGTGCGCCGTGATAAGCGTGGCTATCATCGACGGCCACATAATGCCGCGATATAACTTACGTTCCATGACTTCAAAGCGTTGATGGCTAAGTTCATCCTCGCTCATCGCGTGGTACACGAATAAGCGTGGTAAATAGAACAACGCCGCAAACCAGCAGACTACGGCAATTATATGTAGTGCTTTGACCCACAAGAAAGCTTCAGAAGGGGCATCCATCAATTATCCTCTGAGATTAAGCATCCCATTTTTTGAAAATAAGACAGGCATTGACACCGCCAAAGCCAAAGCTATTACTCATTACGGTATTTAATTTTGCATCACGTTTTTTAAGCACAATATCGAAACCTTGTGCACCTTCATCTAATTCTGTGACATTAATATTTGGTGCAATAAAGTCATTGAGCATCATTAATAAACAGTAAATCGCTTCTTGAACACCAGCAGCACCCAAACTATGACCTGTCATTGATTTGGTTGAACTGAGTGGCGGAACTTGACCCTCACCGAACGCGCGGGACAAGGCATTTAGTTCCACAATATCACCTGCGGGTGTTGACGTGCCGTGTGTATTGACATAATCCACATGTTCAATGCCATGTTGTTTGGCTTCTTCAAGTGCCATCAAAATACAGCGCGTCGCACCTTCGCCACTTGGAGCAACCATATCTGCACCATCACTATTGGCGGCATAAGCAACCACTTCAGCTAGTATATTTGCCCCGCGAGCTTGAGCGTGTTCGAGTGATTCAAGAATGACATAACCGCCGCCACCTGCGATCACAAAGCCATCGCGGTCTTTTGAGTACGGGCGAGAAGCGGTTTCAGGGCAATCATTATATTTACTACATAATGCACCCATCGCATCAAACAATACGCTTTGTGACCAATGGTCTTCTTCACCACCACCTGCCAGCATCAAGTCTTGTTTACCCAGTTGGATCATGTTAAATGCATATCCAATCGCATCGGCTGAAGTTGCACATGCGCTGGTAATTGAATGGGAAATTCCTTGAATCTTTAGTGAAACGCCAACATTCGCAGTAATGGTGTTGCTCATATTGCGAGGGACATAAAAAGGGCCAACTTTACGTGCGCCTTTTTCATCTAGCAATTTAACCACTTCTGCAATTGATGCAGTTGAATTGCCGCCTGAACCGCCAGTAATGCCGTAACGAGGATTATTGGCTACATCTTCCAGTTTTAAACCTGCATGTTCGATGGCAGCCACAGCCGTATTGTAGGCATACATGGCACATACGCTCATGAAACGTTTGATTTTACGATCAATTCCATCAAAGTTTTGTTCAGCAGCAGCACTCACATGGCTTTTAAAATTCAGTTCAGCATAAGTCGGGTTAAAACGTGTCCCAGAGATCCCCTTTTGTAAAGAATGAGTGACTTCTTCTAAGGAGTTACCGATGCATGAGTTAATGCCCATGCCAGTGATTACAACACGTTTCATTGACAGATCCCTTTATGATAAATGCTAAGCCCAATAGATGATCACTACAAAAGAACAAGCAGGAGAGTGAAATAGCGATCAAAATAGCTTAGGAATGAATGACATTATAATAACAGACAAGGATTCTGATTGCTTATTGTAAATTTTATCTCTGTTTTCAACGGTAGATGGCTTATGTCAAATGACAGACACAATGTGACGAATCGTAATGAAAATACACAGATAAAAGTTGAGATAAAAACGTATTCAACCTAGTATTTAAAGCATTATACAAATATAGAATTAGAGGCACTTGATGGCAACATCTTCAAAAAAACAAAGTTCTGGTTTATTAATGCAAGCGATTGAAGCGGCAAAAAAACTAAGTACGGAATTCCAGAATGCTCAAGGGGTTTCTAAAACTTCGAGCACAATTGAAAGTGCCAATCCTGCAAAAATTGTCGATGGGCAAGCACGACTGAAAACGCCTTTTGATATTGAAAAATATGAAAGTCCTCAGCAGATGTTGCGCCAACAATTGCCAAAGGTGTCGCATCAGCTTTTAGGTCGACACTATAATAAGGTCAACCAAGTTGCTGCATTCATTTCTCCCGATTTTGCAGATAAAGTGAGTGATACTTTGTTTGATTGGTTAAGTGAATTTAGTTCCAATACCTCCCTCACAGAAAAAATTCTTGCAGAAGCAGGGGTAACTGAACTGGCTGAATTGAGCAAAGATACCGCACGCTCGCAACGTTTAAGTCAGGCATTAATTGAACAAAATAAAATATTGGCTGCGGCTCAAGGTGTAGTAACAGGTGCATCAGGCGTATGGGGTGCAACGCTCGATATTCCTGCTTCAATTGTGTTGGTACTCAGAACAATTTATCAAACAGGTCGCTCGCATGGTTTTGAATTGAATGATGCTGTAGATCAAGAAATTGTTGTTTTTATTTTCAAAGAAATTGATTTAAGTCTTGTTGCTGAAAAACAAGCGTTATTGCTGGCATTAAAAGCGATGAAGTCGATGTTGGAGACAAACGATCTGCAACAATTTCAACAAGTCTTGGGCTCTGGCAACGATATTGAAATGGTTAAAAAGTGGTTGGTTGATGAACAAGGTCAGTTGAAGTGGAGTTGGTTAAACCGTATTCCGCAAGTGTCTATTCTTGGGCGATTAACGCCAGTTGCAGGTGCAGCATTAAGTGCTGTTTATAGTTGGCGACTACTCGAAGATGTTGGGCATAAATCACAAGCCATTTTCGGCGCTGCACGTTTTTATGTAAATGAACATCCAAACGAAAATATTTCGCCTTTGACTGCTTATTTTAAAGCTGAAGAATTGCTTAAAAAAGATAATTCACGGCTTATAAAAGCAACTGAGAATGGGCAAAGTCCCGTTGAAAGTTCGCATGATACCCAAAAGAATGATGTCATTAAGCAAGTGGTTGTTCAGTCAAAAGAAGAAGCCGCTGCAAAACCACCTGTCGAAGAAAAAGTAGAAGCAGGTATTCAGCATTTGGCTGAACAACATGTTGCAGAACATGAACATACAACTCAGCAGCCTGCATTAAAGGCGCAGGAAGATGAGTTATTTACAGAAGATGAAGTGGGTATTGAAACTGAGCAAACAACACTTGAAATAGAGCCTACATCTACTAAACCGAGCTAAATTGCTTCTCCATCATTTTTAACGATGGAAAAACAAGAAAACTCAAGGAATGGTCAGCATTTGCTATACGTCGCAAATGTTGACCATTTCCACTTCTTAGCTTACAATTATGTGCCCTTGAAAAGAGGTGTTTTTCTTTTTGAGGTTGTTTTATTAACGGGAGAATTGCCAGATGGCAACAACAAATCAGTTGATCCGTAAGGGTCGCACAACTTTGATTGAAAAATCCAAAGTTCCTGCGTTGAAGGCTTGTCCACAACGCCGTGGTGTATGTACTCGTGTATATACAACTACACCTAAAAAACCAAACTCAGCAATGCGTAAGGTTTGCCGTGTACGCTTAACTTCAGGTTTTGAAGTATCAAGCTATATCGGTGGTGAAGGTCATAACTTACAAGAGCAC
>JAVXBC010000125.1:0-8053 GCA_036660195.1 Acinetobacter sp. | reverse complement strand
TGATCTGTTATTTCATTCGCATCAGCTTGCGTTAAAACTATGTATTTTTGCCCTACTACACTCTCGATTGCTTCAGCATCAATGAGTTCACCATGGTCGTTAAAAGCACGTTTACCAAATTCAGACTTTAGCTCTGCCTCTAATTCTTTTATCGCATTTTCATCAAGACTAGACTTTGCTTCACCAAGGTATTGCTCTACTTTAGTTTTTAACCGCTTATCCAGAAATTCTGTGATTTCCGTACTCCGTACATTCAAAATGCGATAAACCCCAAAATCCAAATCAGGACGATTGATTTGAAAGATTTCTTTAAGTTTAGAAAGGAGGGCCGAAAACTGAGAACTCATGAATATTTCCTATTTTTCAAAACCTTATGATAAATAGGTTCTGGTAAAGCGAATTAAAATTGCATAGGCAAAATTAACCAACAAGGATACTTGAAAAAGGTCGAAACATAAAAAAAAAAATGCAGAAAAAAACAACCATTGGCTTTAAACCAATTGCCATCTCACTACAAATAGATTTTCAGCTTTACTTGAACGATGCAGTCTTTGCTCAAGCGCATCAATCATTGCATCACGCTTGTCAGCTATTTCATCTTCTACATCAAAAACCTGCTGCCTCATCCGTCGTTTTTCTTTTTCAGCTTTTTGTATTTCTTCCTGTAGTCGTTTTTCAGTTTCAATATCAGGTGCTTTTCGAGACTCACGTTTAAGATTGGATATTTTTAACTTTACATCCTCAAGCATTCTTTCTACAGCCAGCAGACTATCCTCTGCCCACTGTTCCAGCTTGTCTCTTTCTTTCTTGAAGAACTCATCATTGATTTCCAAGGCATGATTCAATGTAACTTGATATTGTTTATCTATATTTAATTGAAATACATCAGGAATACTGTCTGTTAAATCCTCAAGGACTGTGGCATTCACTTGAAGCAATCGCTCGCACAAATCCATATCCAAAACTTTGCCTGCGTCAGTCATTGCTGTGATGACAATATGCTCTTCTTCTTGAAAAGAATCCAAGCTTAATACCGTAATGGATAACCAACCTTGCTGCCCTTTTAATTGATCCAGCAAAGTCACTTTTTGACCATACTGACTATAATCAAATTGGATCAATTGTTTTGGTGTTTGTAATCCTTTGGCATTATCCAAAACAAGTTCACCGAGAGGATGAGTCAAACGGTAAATGAAAGTCTTTTCAGGGATTCTTTCACCTTTGCGTATCAGTTGATACTTACCTGAAGGTACATCCAACATTGGAGATTTAGTTAAATCAAAACTTAGATTATGATCATTAAATTTAGCTAAATTTTCAAGAATATATTTTGTAGATAGCCAAAACAAACGACTAATTTTATCTAGCTGTAGTTCAGCTCGTTCTTTTTGTACTTTTAGCAAGTCATGAATATCTGCATCAAAATGCTCAAGTAACAGCTCTTGCGTCCTTTTCATTTTATCGTTGATTTGCTCTTCTAACTCATCTCTTAATTGCTTAAAGCTTTGCTCTATTTCTTCTGGACTACGACACTGATCATAGATTTCAGAAATCCGTTTTTCAAAATTTATACCACTTTCAACTGTTCCTAAAATGTCATTCGAGGCACCAAAGACACCATCAAATAACTGGAATTTATCTTTAAGCAATTCCAAAACGCGCTGATCTGCTTCATTCCTTTCATTTAAGAAATTAACGACAACAACATCAAATTCTTGTCCATAACGATGGCAACGGCCTATTCGTTGCTCTACACGTTGCGGATTCCATGGTAAATCATAGTTAATGACCAAAGAGCAAAATTGTAAATTCACACCTTCTGCTGCTGCTTCTGTCGCAATGAGTATTTCTGCCTCATTCTTAAAAAAATCGATTAAAGCGGTGCGCCGATCAATTGCTGGTGAGCCTGTAACATGTTGAGTCCCTAAATATTTACCCAACCACTTTTGATAAATACCTGTATTCGTTGGAGATGTATTACTTCCATTAAATCCTATTACTTTTCCGTTGTATCCTCGTGCTTCCAAGAATGCGATTAAGTATTCCTGAGTACGCTTTGATTCAGTAAAAATAACAGCCTTTCGTTTCGCTCCCATTTCAAACATACGAGCAAAGCCTTGCTCAATGGCTGAAAGCAAAGCAAAAGTTTTACTATCATCTTTAATTTTATAAGCTTGTTGTATATAACGCTCTATTTCCGCTATTTCAGATTTAATTAAACTAACATCTATTTGTCCATGACCTGCTTCCTCATCAAAATCATCCAGCAGCTCTTCATCCATATCCTCATCAACAATAAAATTACTGAGCCAATCTTCATCTAAACTCTGCTGTTCAAGCAATTTTTTCAGTCGCTGTTGAATAGCTTCTAAAGTTGCAATTACAGCAGGAGTCGAGGATGCCAAAAGTTTTCTTAAAACAATTGAAATTAAATGTTTTTGTTGTTGTGGAAATGCATAACTAACTTCTCGTTGCAAATACTCACTGATTGAATCATATAAGCTTTGTTCATGATCACTAGGCTTAAAGGGAACTGTTAAAGCATGACGATTGGTGTAAGGAACATATTCCAAAACATCTTTACGCAAAGTCCTTTGCATAAATTGCTGGATTCTTTTTTTTAATGATTGAATATCACCATCAACCACATATCGAGAACGAAATGCCTTCTCATCACCAAATAAGTGCTCATCTATAATCGTACTTAAACCATAAAGCTCCATTAAGGTGTTTTGCAAAGGTGTCGCTGTTAATAACAACTTTTTCTTGCCTATTAATGAGCGTTTAAGACTATTCCCAATTTTATTACTTGAGCGATGTGCATTCCGTAATTTATGTGCTTCATCTATCACCACCAAATCCCATGGGATTTGTGCCAAAGCATGCTCCATTCGATTTGCAAAAGGATATGAGATTATAGAAATCTTCCCATTTCTAAATGGATCATAAACGCCATCTTTGCGAGCCATATTCCAAGTTTTTAAATCTAAAACTTGCGTAGGCAGATTAAACTTATCGTGTAGTTCTTGTGCCCATTGCTTTCGTAAAGAAGCTGGGCAAATAATCAACAAGTTTCGACGTCGTTCTGCCCAATACTGACATAGCACCAAAGCTGCCTCGATTGTTTTCCCTAATCCCACTTCATCAGCAAGAATGACACCTTTACTTAAAGGATTATTTAAAGCAAAAAGTGCAGCTTCAATTTGGTGAGGATTTACATCGACCTGAGCATCAAACAACGACTGCGACAAACGATCAACATCACTTGCTGAACGCTTTTTAGTTATTTCCCATGCGAAATATTTTATTTGGTGGTTAGTATAGGTCATTGTTATAAAGTCATTTTTGATGATAATTCAATATAGCAAGCAATCAATATTGTGAGAAGAGAAAAAAATAAGGGAGTAAAGCTCCCTTGAAGAAATATTTTATCTACTCAATTCACAGACCTCACACTTCCCTGCAAACCTTGCTGAATATCCTGCACAAATCCATCATCTTGATTAAACTTAGGCTTGGTCTTGGCTCTCGATTCAGGCTGTACTTGTTCAACTTCAGAATTTTCATTCGCATAAAACTCCTCCATTACATTTACACTTTCCTCTATATCCATTTCAAACCGTGCATTCGCAAAACCCTTCCTTGCGGTAAAGTCCAAAGCCTCCTGATAAAATCCAGCTTGCTTACTCTGCTCATCAATTTGCTTCGCCTGAATAATCGCTTCATTCAAGCTAATCCCTTCTCTTAAAGTCAGATCCACGTAATAGACTGGCTGGCGATAACTTTGTGTGGTGCTTTTCCCTCTTAAAATTAATTGCAATGGTAAGCAAGAAAGTAAACCATTCGATGCTGCATGGTAATAATTTAGCCGTGCTGCCAAAGTGCGGATACTGTTAAAACCTGTGGTTCTAAAAATGAATGTACCGAGTTCATCACTTTCATCCAAATTGACATGTAAACGTCCATAGGGCTTGCAGTTTCCTCCTTGTGCCAATGAGCATAAGTCTGGTGAAGGACATGGATGTTGTTCTACCCCTTGATTGGTCAAACGCTGACAAATTTCACCATTACCTACACACACTGGCCTTCCTGTCTGTCGGTCAAACAGGCTGTACTCCGCACGCAGATTTAAATCAGGATCATTGAAGATCATCCGTACTGGAATGGTACGGAGTTTTTGATTCGGTGCTTTACTGCGTAACTGCTCATCGAGTGGATGTTTGATCCACCCATCCTTGCTTTGAATTTGACTGGTAATGGTAAATTGGTCGTCCTTTTCAGGCAGTCGTTTACCGTTCTTTTCAACAACTTTACCAATACTGATACGTCCAAGGATCGGTGGTGTGATCGCTAAACCTTTAATCATGATAATTTTCCTCTAAATAAAATTTTACTGTTGACCCTTTGTTATGTAAGCAAATACAAAACCGTTTAAAGATCAGATGAAATGCAAAGACCGCCATTGTTGGCCTACCGCTCCTTCGGGAGTCGGTAGGTCGGGGGTGGTTTTTTGCGCTTTTTTGAAGACTGGAAATATTGATGTGATGGATTCAGTCATCGGTATAGATCTGAAAACGTCGTGTCCCTGCTTTGTTTTGCGGAAACTGCTCAAGCATTTCTGGGTGAAGTTTGAGTAAGGCTTTGCTGTCTAAACTGATTGAATCTTTGGATTTCTTCCACGTCACCGAACCATTGGCAAAGGTTGCTCGTTCAGCATCCCTCATCAACATCTGAATTTGATGCTTAGTTTCATCAAAGTTGTTTTGATACTGTTCCATGTGATGCTTTTCTTGAATCAGTTGAGCAAACAATTGATTGGCTTGTTCGTTATGACTCAAGTCTTCAACAGTCAACGGAATATGTTGTGGATACAGTTGCTGAATGGCTTTGGCTGCCGACTCACTTGCATCGACTGAAGGCGGTGTATCATTTTCCACACACTCCCAAAAGTAACGTTCGGCATTCACAATATGTTGAATAACTGATTCACTGCGTACAACTTTAAAGATACGTGTTTCATGACCACAGATCAGCACACAAATATGCGCTGCTTTTTTGCCTGTCACAGCCAATTGATGTTGTACCTGACACAACACATATAAAGGTACGCCATCTCGCCAAAGTTTTGCGCCATATTCTCCTGCGGTTTTACATTCTAAAATCTGTACTTCATCACTGCCCACTACGGAGTAATCCAAGTTAGCGAGCATAAAATGCTTATCAGGATCTGGATGCTGAAGCACTGCATTGATTCTGCGTACCTTGTTATTGGTATGCATGCTGTAGTATTCAGCCACCAATGGCTCTAGCTGCTTGCCCCAATATAGTGGAGCGATACCTGAACTTTCATCTTCAATCGATTGTTTGACTCGCCCTGTTTTGATTATCCAAAGTTCCAACATCGACATATAGGGATTCAATCCACAGGCTGCTGCACAATCACTACTGCCTATTCCCTTACGTCTAACTTCAAGCCAGTCAGATTGAGTCATATTTTTGGTATTGACCAAGCGTTTTGCAGTAAACAATTTTGGGGCAATAAAGGGTGTGCTCGCTTGTTGAATGGATGGGTTTAATATTGCTGTATTCATATCTTGCTTCCTCATTTTTATATGGGTGATGGCAAATAAAGGGCATAAAAAAACCACACCCGAAGATGTGGTTTAATTATTTTTAAAATGTAAATTTATCTTTAGAATCGAAAGGATAGGTCTAACTTTCCATTGCAAAAACTTAACCTTCTACGCTATGACACCATGCGTAAAGCCTGTTCTAGTCCACGTTGCTTGATCGCTGCTCCTGCACCAAACCAAGCTGAATCGAGTCGATGATCTGTACTCATGGCACGACGCTCGTGATCGATAAACTCCGTAATCGAACAGAGTAATCCGTAAGCGGTATCCTTAGACGATGAAAGTGTTGCACCACGCCCCTGACCATTAAACATCTCCATTGCTTTAGTCATCGCCTTGGCATTTGGCTCAGCTTTTTCCTTGGCATTTGCCTGTGCTGCCTGAGTTGCAACATCACGGTAGAACTGAATAATATTTTCTTCCTGATCTGCAATGCTCATTGTGGTGTTATTAAATACCGCATCAAAGTAGGCTGCGGCTTCAGACTGGGTGACTTTACGCTGACTGAGCTGCTTCATTTCATACATGTGTTCATCCCATGCACGAACTGAAATACCCAATTGCTGTTTGACCTTATCTGCATCAAACTTGGTGCTATGTGGAACTTTCACTACACCTGCACTACCGTTCTGACCACGTAAAGCAATCGCCAAGGTGTTGTTGCAGACCACTCGGATAGAGGTAAATTGTGCCGTGGTGGCTAGTGTTCCATCACAAGCCGTCGCTAATAGAATATAACCATTACTGACATCCTTACCTTTCAATGCTGTACTTTGTCCTGTTTTAGCTAATGCCCAGAATTTCTTACCGCCTTTAAGTACGCCTGCTGTTTCCAACTCAAAGCCTGATTGTTCAGTTAGATCACGATAGAACTCCAGAATCTCGCGAGGTTGGACTTCCTGAAAACGTTGACTGACGACTGATAAAGGCGCATGAGTATCAGAACGGTACAGCACGCGCTGTTCTTCATACGGCATGATGATGCTTTGCCCACGTTCATTCTGTGCCATATAACTGACATTAGATGACTCGATACGCCAGTCCATGCCTGCCTGTTGTGCCCAGATTTCAATCGGTTGGTTTTGACTTAGTTGATTCCCTAGTCCATGCCAAGGGGTTTCACCGACATACGCCATTTGTTCAAGTTGATGTGCCATAGTTTTATTCCTTTTTAAAATAATGCTAAAAATTGGATCTGTTCTTAATTCAGATATTGAATGGGGAACTTTTGGTAGCAGTTATGACAGAAACACAAGCTTTGCTGCGGAGGTGTGCTTTGCTCTGTAAATGAATTAAACAAACCACCAAGTACAGTTCCCGCAATTCCTCCAACGATGGGAGGCAAGTTCAAAGACTTCGCAACAGTTGTGCCTAAGGCACCTAATGCTGCGGGTGATGCAAGATTTGATAATGTTGAATTTGCTTGTTGTATGTTTGCTTCAACAATCATGATGTCGGTTGAATGACAAAAGGGACAATTCAAGCTCATGACTCGACTCCTAAATTCAGGGCATAAAAAAACCTGCACGATGGCAGGCTTTGATTCCATATTTTCATGTGTACTCAAAAGAGCTTCATGATTCTCATTAGGATGTTATGTATCTGAAATTATTTGGAATAAGATAATTATCAGATAATTTTTATGCAGCTGATTTAAGATAAAATGTATTATCAGATAATTTTTTAAGCTCATTCTATTGAGGATTTCTAAGTTCATGACTGACATCCGCACTGCCGACTTCTGTGATCAATATGGTTACACGCAAGCACAAATTACTTATGCAATAAAAACAGGAAAGCTTATACCAATTAAAAGAGGGGTCATTGATGAGGAACTTTCACTACAGGCACTCAGCAAGGTCAAACCTGCCAAAGCTAAAACTCAGTCTGATCAGGACAGAATCATTTCAGACTTGCAGAATGAAATCCAAATGCTTCGAGAGGAACTGCAAAGCACACTTGAGTTGAACAATCTGTATAAGGCTGAATTAAATCAACTAGGTCATCCAGTCTTGAAGACAAAGTTTTCGATTAAGGAGCTACTGGAGAATCAGAAGCGTTTAACCAGACATCCTTTTATGTCACAGGAATGGCTCAAAGAATCATTTCTGCCACAGCCAAATCCTGAATCACTGAATAAACCCCAGAAGGTACAAATCCCTGCTGAATGTCTAAAGTCCGATGAAGACTAAGCAATTGCAACAATTCATATCATCAATCTTTGATTTTAATTGCTTTTTTACTACAGCTTGATTGACTCAACCACACCTTAAATTTATCATTCAATTGCTGACCTACATTGTCAGTCGGTTTTGACAGACCGTTTCCTAAGTGCACTAAAAGATCTTTTTCTTTTGGTGTGAGTTCTCGTGCTCCCTCTGCGGTAGAACGGGAGGGGGACACCTTCGGGTGTGCTGATT
>JAVXBC010000124.1:0-8127 GCA_036660195.1 Acinetobacter sp. | reverse complement strand
TATGCCGGAAAAAATGGAAATCAAAAAATTTGATCCAAAAATCCGTCAACACGTGATTTTCAAAGAAGCTAAAATTAAATAATTTTGGTTTTCTAAAAAAAGCGATCTCTTTTGAGGTCGTTTTTTTTGCCCAAAATTTACTTCCATAAAATAAACTTAAGCCTAGTTTTCATAATTATTTTTGATGATTAAGCAAATTATGATCAACAAATTCGATTTTACTTGTTACACTTTAGTCTGGTTTTCTTGGCATGTTTTATGCTGATTTATTTCTACCTTAACCGCAATGATTAAGGAGTTTCAATGCCACATGATGTTGATTTAATTATATTACTTGCTGTTGGTTTTGGTATGGCCCTTATTTTTGGCTATATCGCAGCACGCTTACGCTTACCTCCTTTGATTGGTTATTTGGTCGCAGGCATTATCATTAGCCCCAACACACCTGGTGTTGTTGGCGATATGCAACTGGCGAACCAACTTGCCGAACTCGGGGTGATGTTTTTAATGTTCGGTGTGGGGATGCATTTTTCCCTCAAAGATTTACTGCAAGTCCGTCGTATTGCCCTGCCCGGTGCAATTTTACAAATCGCTGTGGCGACGCTGTTAGGTATCGGCGTTTCGATGTATTGGGGATGGAGCTTAGGCTCTGCAATCGTTTTCGGACTAAGCTTATCTTGCGCCAGTACGGTCGTGTTACTTAAAGCTTTGGGTGATCGTGGCTTACTTGACTCCGTCAATGGCAAGATTGCTGTGGGTTGGTTGCTGGTCGAAGATTTGGTGATGGTTTTAGCCTTAGTGCTACTACCTGCCACTGCCGTGCTACTGGGTGGTCAAGCCTTACCCGGCACAGACACTTCACAAAGCATTTGGGTGACGATTGGTATTACCTTACTTAAAGTCACTGGCTTTATTGCGTTTATGCTGATTATTGGTAAACGCCTTGTACCGATGATTTTGCAGTTGGTCGCACGCTTAGGCTCACGTGAGCTATTTACCTTAACAGTTGTTGCCGCTGCCGTTTCGATTGCCTATGGTTCTTATGCCGTGTTTGGCGTTTCTATGGCTCTAGGTGCGTTCTTTGCAGGCATGGTGGTGAAAGAGTCTGATTTTAGCCATCGCGCTGAAGAAGAAACCCTGCCTTTGCGTGAAATTTTCTCTATTCTATTTTTTGTTTCAGTCGGCATGCTGTTCGATCCTGCCATTTTACTGGCTGAGCCGTTAAGAATTTTAGCCGTGGTTGCCATCATCATGGTCGGAAAAACTCTCGCGGCAATCGCGTTGGTGTTATTTTTCCGCTATCCAATTAATACTGCGTTGACGGTTGGTGCAAGTTTGGCACAGATTGGTGAGTTTTCGTTCATCTTAGCGACCTTGGGTCTATCCCTTGGATTACTCACACAAGATGCTCAGAACTTGATTCTTGCAGGTGCGTTGTTCTCGATTACCTTGAATTCATTTATCTTCTCTGCCATTGAACCTGCTCAGCGTTGGATTCGTGAACGTTCACATTTAGCGCGTTTGCTAGAACGTAGTGGCGACCCACTGGCGATGCTGCCCGATGAAATGGATCAAGAGTATTTACGGGATCAAGTGGTGATCATTGGCTATGGTGGTGTAGGTAGACGTATTAGCGAGAACTTAATACAGCAAAACATCAAAGTCGTGATTGCTGAAGAAAATCGTGAAATTGTTGAGAAACTACGTTTTGAAGGGATTGCTGCGGTCAGCGGTGAAGCAACTGAACCATATGTTCTGATCCAAGCGCATATTCAACATGCTCGCTTATTGGTCATTTCCCCGATGGATATTTTAGATATTCACCGAATTATTGATATTGCCAAACAATTGAACCCCGAAATTCAGGTGTTGATCTGCGCTGAAAGTAAAGAAGAAGCCGTGATCATTCGCAAAGAAAATATTGGGGAAGTGTTTTACGCCAAAGAAGAAATGGCAAAAAATATGAGCCATCATATTTTGAATCAGATCGAATTGGCGCATAAGTCAACGGCGCATTAGACCATCCTTAAACAAAAAAAGCGTACTTTAAAGTACGCTTTTTTGTACGCTAGACTTAATTCTCTAACTTAAATACTTCGGTTCTTCATCCACAATTTCTGCTTGTAATTCGTTCATTTGTTTTTCCATTAAACCAAATAAAGCAGCTTGAATCATGTGCTGTGCGACAGTCGCCATTTGATCACCCAAAATCTTTTTCACGTCATCACTGAATTGAATTTTTACCAGTGGCTCTTTTTCAGAGTCAGCATTACGCAAGGCAAGCTCACCGCCTTCCAATTGAACCAATTCTAGAATGGCTTCTTGATTTCCAAATAACTCTTTTAACTGTTGCATTGACATCTATCTTCTCCATGATTCAACATGGTGGAAAAGCGCGATTGCGCTTCAATCTCACGTCTTTAGTATATAAGTCCTGTTTGCCTAAATTTCAAGTGGAATGCCGTAAACGAGTTAAAACTCAACCATCTCATTACGGAAACCATCAATCAATTGAGTTAAATCTCGATGCCATTCACGTAAAATTTTGACATCAGGCAACCACGCTTGTGGGCTTTGTGTGACTTTGATAATGAGGTTAGATGAGGTTTCATTTTCAGGTTCTGGCGCACTTGGTTCTGGCGCATACTGACACATCCGATAAGCACGTTTTAATTCGGCAATAAAGCCATCTTTAGCCAGTTGCTGCAAAACGGCGACTTCAGGTGAAACCTGACCTTTTTCTGCCATAGCATCTTCAACCGACTTGAATGTAGGCTGTAGCTCATTGAGACGGTAATAGCGTACTAACTCTTGTAAGAATGCCAAAATCGCACCATGCAAATGAAATACAGCCGCTTCGCGATAAGCTTGCACTTGTTGAACATGTTCAGTCTGTTCTGCTTGTTGACATGCAAGTCGAGCAAAATACAACTTTTGATTGGTACGATCGGCATGGTAACGCGCAACGCGAGACATAATAAATCCCTATTCTATAAATTTAAATCATGTTCAATTGTAAGGCGAATGAGTGATGAAAAAGAACCTCATCACACCAATTCAGTAAGATATAGTTTTCGCTTTGCTACCATCTGAATAGGTTCAGCGAAAGGACGAACATTGGTGATAACCCAAGCATAATAACCTTTCGCCCAATAAGAAGCAGATGCAGCCTCAATCTCGTCTGGCAGCCACGGATGCACAGATTCAATATCAACTAATGCGACTGCTCGTCCCATTTCAGTATCACCATCATTTAAAAGATAATTTTGATTTTCAACAATCATCAGATTTTTGATCGGTAAGTTTTCAGGTTGCCATGAACGAACTTCTATGGTCTTTAAACCTTGTGCAATCCGCTCACCATTTGGCGCAACAATCGACAAAGCTGTATATTGCATTAACTTTTGCTTTTAAGCTTTGTCATCTGCCGCTTTAACACGAATTCCCATACTTTTGACTTTAAGCATATTCAGCCCTTTAATGGCTTTAATTGCTTCTCGAGGATAGGTCATTTCTACAAAACCGAACCCTTTTGATTTACCAGTCGCTTCATCTTTCACCACGACACAAGTTTCCACCTGCCCATAGGCTTTAAACAGCTCAAGAACTTCGGCTTCTGTTACTGTGCGATCTATATTCCGAACTAAAATTTTCATGCTAAAACCTGAAAGATGGCTCATATCGTGTGACATGAATCCACATAAATTGAATGTGCTTAGTTTAATCGAGATCAACCTCAAATCCTAAACTTATCCCCAATTTATTTAATCCATCCAATTTCCTGAGCAGTCAAAACACTAATCACCGTTTGTTCTAAATCATCAGGCATTTTACTTTTATGCTGTGAGAGCGGAACACTCCCCCCCATAATTTCCGCTTCAGTCTGCGGATACAAAGGCTGTTTATCTGCCTGTGCATAACCAATTGGAAAAATTGGCTCACCTGTACTTAAGTCATATTTATCTGTTGCACCGAAACCATGGAGCAATTCATGCACCAAAACCACGTTATTTTTTTTCGATTGTTTTTTTGCAGCGAATAAATTCACTGAACCAATACGCCCACGCTCCAAAGCAGTCGAGTGTTTCAACTCTTTGGTTTGAGCAGGATCATAAAAATTTAAATACAAGGTGAGACTCGGCGAACCATCAACCGATTGATGTTGTTTCCACGAATAGTATCTAAACTTGAGACTCCATAAAATATTATTCAAAATACTCGATTGAGCTGACATTTTCGGCGGTGTTTGTTGTAGCTTTCGCCCAATTTGAAGTATGAAATAACTACTTTGACCACGATATTGTCGACTATTTTGTTGTAAGTATAGTTTTACATCTGCAAAGTCATTTAATTGTAATTGCTGAATATATTTTTCAGTCTCAGGTAAACCATCCGCATTAATTGGATGGAGCAAGACAATAACAGGCTGATTCCAATTTTGGTTTTGATCACGGAAAGCATTGACTGCAACGATGAGTAAAATGATCAGAAGAATCACAACTCGAATATTTTTCCACATTTAAAATAATTACCTTATGAAATCAATTTACCCAACTTAATTTTGTTGTTTTCAAACTCTACCCAGCCACCATTAATTGAACGAATTGCCTCCACTAATGAATCAAAACCATATGATTCAATATCTAGATTAGGCTCCAACTTTTTGATGATATCTACAACATTCTGTATTTCTACCCAATGATTTTTATCTGAAACAGTTTTTAGTGCTTCCTGAGTTAATTTAATAATTACTTTGAATGTTCTTTTTCTTACTAGCAATTGGCTCTTAACTTCTTTAATTTCAAAAAGCTCCAATGATTTAATTAAGCCAGAAAACTTAGCTCTTTTATAATTCCTAGAATCAAAATCAGGTTTTACCACGCTAATATACTGTTGCACTGTAAGTAAATTTGCCCATCCATTATCATCAGCCTTATCTCTAATTGTTTTTAGAATTAGTACTAAGATATCTTTATCAATACTAATTTGTCCTTGGGTAACTTGCTCATTAGTATTATCTTTTAGATCTGTTGTTTCACCAACTATTAGATTTTTAACATCCAAGAATTTATCACAAGCACTTACAAAGGAAATTGGTGTAGAGCTTTTACCAAATCCATGAACAATCAATCCTTTTTCTCTAATTTTCAAAGCTAGAGGAGTAAAATCACTGTCACTAGAAACAATACAAAAACCATCAAAAGTCCCTGTATACAATAATTCCATGGCATCAATTACCATTGCTATATCAGTAGCATTTTTAGCTACTGTATATGCATATTGATGCATTGGTGTCATACCGAACTTAAGTGAAACCTCATACCAACCTTTTAGTGCTGGATTACTCCAATCGCCATATATTCTTTTGACGCTAGCAATGCCATATTTCGCCACTTCTTCCAACACCACAGAAACACTTGCAATCGAAGCATTATCTGCATCAATTAATACTGCTAATTTTTTAGAATTATTTTCCATATTTCACCATTTTATCTTCTATTAAATTGAAAAAATGCCAGCAAATTGCTAGCATTTTTCATTTCATTTGCGATTAAGCTTCAACCCATTTTCCACTTTGGAAGACCAAACTCCACTTGGTTTGTTTGCCTTCAGCTGTTTCTGAACCGACATATTGCGCTTGGCTCTTGCGGCTAAATTTAACTACTGTTGGATTTCCTTCAGGATCGGCATCGGGTGCTTGCAAGATGAACTGATATTTCTCATCGAGTTGAGCTGCAACACTGCGCAATTCAGCCACTTTCGGTGCACGCGTTTCACGGATTTTTGGAAACTTACTTGCAGCCAAAAATAGACCAGCCGCACCGTCACGCAATACAAAGAAATCATCGTGTTTGGCTGAGCGTAAGTGTTCCATTTTAATTGGATCAACACGCGGTGGCGCAGGTTGTCCGCTCTTTAACACTTTACGGGTATTATCACAGCTTGAGCAGGCGAAATACGGGCCAAAACGACCTGTTTTGAGTTGCATGTCACCATCACATTTGTCACATGGAATGGTTGGGCCGTCATAACCCTTAATCTTAAATTCGCCTTCTTCAACTTCGTAACCATCGCAGTCTGGGTTATTACCACAGACATGTAGCTTCCGCCCACCATCGACCACATAACTGTCCATGGCTGTGCCGCATTTTGCACAACGATGTTTAGACATGAGATCAGCAGTTTCAGCGCCATCATCATCGGACAATGCCGCTAATGACTCGACTGGAGTTAAGTTCAATGTGCCTTTGCAACGTTCTTTGGGTGGTAGGTTATAACCTGAACAACCTAAGAATACGCCTGTGGTACCGGTACGGATTTGCATAGGGCGAGCACATTCGGCACATGCGACATCTGCTACTTCTACAGGTTGATTACGGCGCATACCGTCTTCGCCCTGCGCATTGGTCAAGCGTTTTTTGAAATCGCCATAAAAAGCATCGAGTAACTCTTTCCAATTACGCTCGCCTGTTGCTACGCGGTCGAGCTGACCTTCCAAATCTGCGGTAAACGCATAATTCATCAGGTTATTGAAGCTTTCATCCAAGCGATCGGTCACGATCTCGCCCATCTTTTCTGCATAGAGACGACGATTTTCTAATTTGACATAACCACGATCTTGAACAGTCGAAATAATCGCTGCATAGGTTGATGGACGACCAATGCCTTTTTTCTCTAATTCTTTCACCAAAGACGCTTCAGTAAAACGTGCGGGTGGTTTGGTAAAATGTTGACTTGGATCAAGTTGGTCTAATTTCAGCACTTCACCGACTTTTACCGCAGGCAGCAAAATATCATCATCCGATTTATTTGCGCCACGCACTCGGGTAAAGCCATCAAAAACGAGTGTACGACCTTTGGCTTTCAGTTCTACATTTGCTGCTGCAACGGTTAGGGTTGAAGATAAATATTCAGCAGGGGTCATCTGACACGCGACGAATTGACGCCAAATCAAGTCATACAAACGCTGCGCATCACGTTCTACACCGACAAGATTATCACCTGTTAACGCCACGTCAGATGGGCGAATGGCTTCATGGGCTTCTTGCGCGCCCGCTTTATTGCCATAATGATTTGGCTTGGCGGGAATATATTTTTCACCGAAGCTATGTTGAATATGATTACGCACCATATTGACTGCATCGTTGCTCAAAAAAGTAGAGTCGGTACGCATATAGGTAATAAAACCGCCTTCGTACAAACGCTGCGCCAACATCATGGTTTTCTTGACCGAAAACCCTAAACGCGTGCTGGCTGCTTGTTGTAAAGTCGAAGTGATATACGGCGCACTTGGATTAACTTTGGTCGGTTTATCCTCACGCAGTGCAACTTTATATTCAGCATCTTTTAACACGCTCAACAACGCATCGGTTTCGGCTTTATTTTTGAGTTTAAGAGTTTTACCTGCCTGTCTAACTGCTTCAAGGCGAATGTCTTCTTTTTGTGATTTGGTATCTGCAAATACTTGCCAATATTCTTCAGGAATAAAAGCACGAATTTCACGTTCACGCTCAACCACGAGTTTTACTGCAACCGATTGCACACGCCCTGCCGATAAGCCACGCGCGACTTTTTCCCACAGTAATGGCGACACCATGAAGCCCACGACACGGTCAAGGAAACGACGTGCTTGTTGCGCATTCACTCGGTTGATATCTAGGCGAGTTGGCTGTTTAAAGGCATCTTGAATGGCATTTTTGGTAATTTCGTTAAATACCACACGATGATAACGACTATCATCGCCGCCAATCACTTCGCGTAAATGCCAAGCAATCGCTTCCCCTTCTCTATCCAAGTCCGTTGCGAGATAAATAGCATCAGCATCTTTGGCGAGTTTTTTTAGTTCAGCAACCACATGTTCTTTGCCAGGCAGCACTTCGTATTGCGCAATCCAATCATGCTCAGGGTCGACTCCCATGCGATTGATTAAGGCAGATTGTGATTTTTCAGCTTTTTGTTCATCCGTTAATTTTGTTCGTGTCGCTGGCTTTTTTTCGGTCGCTTTCGCACCGCCACCAGTCGGTAAATCACGCACGTGACCGACAGAGGACTTCACAATAAATTGTGAGCCTAAATATTTATTAATGGTTTTCGCTTTTGCAGGCGACTCCACAATCACTAAGGCAC
>JAVXBC010000123.1:0-8263 GCA_036660195.1 Acinetobacter sp. | reverse complement strand
AAAATATGTTCTAAGCTATATAAGACGAACCAAATGAAAAAAAGACGCAGTTTTTTTCTATATAAATGCTTTTAAGCAAATTTGAAATCTACATAAACACTGGATTTTGATAAAAAACACCTTGTATACTTTTTAGAATATACAAGGTGATGAAGCTTCGTTTATCTATCTAAGTTCATGTTCGTTATCTTTATGGTATTAAAAACTATATTTAATACTTGCCCCAACTGTTCGTGGTTGTGCAGCAGAACCTGCATATATGCCATTTCCAGAATTAACCAAACCTAAGTAGTAATGCTTATCTAAGGCATTTTTTGCCCAGAGCGATATATCAACGTCATTTTTACCATGTGGAATGCGAATACCAGTGGTTAGATTCAACACCCCATAACTTGGAATTTTAGAATAAATTGAATTATTTACATCTGCAAAAGTCTCTGAACGCCAGCCATAGTTGATCAAACTGTAGTGCTGCGCATTGGCAAATACATCATGCTGATGCTGAACAGTCAAATTTGCCGTCCAACGTGGTGCTCCATTGACACGATTACCCGAAATATCACGGTAACCCTTACCATAGCCGCTATCGCTGGTCCCACCTGCACCATTAAACTCTTCAAAAGGGGTCGGAGCTGTGCCTGAGTCAAATGTTGCATCGGTATATGCGGCATTAAAATTTAGGGCGAATTGACGGCTCAGTTTCGCTTTCAAATCAATTTCAACACCTTGGCTGGTCAAGTCTCCAACATTAGTCAGTAAACCCACAAACTGATTACCTAGCGCAATATTGGTGACTGCCTGATAGTCCTTAATTTTGGTATAAAAGGCATTGATATTTGCGTATAAACGCTGATCTAACCACGTGGTTTTTAGCCCGATTTCAATATTCTCAGCTTTTTCTGAGTCAATATTCAAAGCATCATTACCTAGAATGGCAGCAGGTGTGGCAACACTGTTGATGTTAAATCCACCTGATTTTTCTCCCGTAGAGAAGGTCGCGAAACCTAAAATGTTAGGTTTAAACGCATAACTTGCTGTCACTAAGCCAGAAATGCTGTCATCCTTCCTCGATAGCGTTCCAGAGTTAAATGCTCTAAATAAAGGGCTAAGCGGTGCATAAATAATGGGCTCGACGTTATTTTGATTAACTTCACCACTTTTACGCTCGGAAGTTAAACGTAGCCCTGTGGTTAAATCAAACTTGTCTGTCGCATGCCAAGTCGACTGACCAAACAAAGCATAACTGTCTGTAGTTGAACGACCTGTACCTGAAAGATAGGCATTGTTGGGATAGGCCGTTGTGAGTGATGCAGCATCCGCCCCCGTACGATAAGCGTTGTTACTGGTAATATCTTGATAGAAATAATAGCCACCCACGACATAGTCGAAAGTGTCATTACTTGGTGAAGCTAAGCGAATCTCTTGAGAAAATTGATCTTGTTCAACTTCAAAACCTCCTGTAATGCCATCTAAAGGGGTAAAGTCTAAATCATTCTTGGGTTTAAAATTCCAATCTCGCCATGCTGTAATCGAAGTTAGCTTAAAGCCATTGTCAAATAACCAATTGGCTTCTGCCGAAGCAGCACTTTGGTCTACTTTGGATTGCTGTTCGGCATTGAAGTCAACCTTATAATCATAGGGATTACGGTCTATATTTTTTGCACCGAGCAGTTTCGCACGCTCTGCATAAGTCGTTGCATTAGATCCCGTTACCCCCAAAGGTAAATAACTGGCTGGATTTCCATTCGGATTCCACGGTGCAAAGCTATATGGCACTAAAGAACCTGTGCTCGAATCTTCCTGATTATGCTCAGCAATAATTCTTAGACTAAAAGCATCATCGGCTTTGTATATAAGCTGTCCTCTCGCACCAAAACGGTTAATTTCATTGAGATCTTCACCTGTGTGGGTATTTTCAACCCAGCCATCATCATGCGTCCCATAAGCCGATAGTCGAACGGCTACGGTATCAGACAAAGGTTGATTGATGGTCGCTTTAGCTTGTTTATAGCCGCGCTCACCTACCGAAATCTCAGCACTCCCTTCTTGATCAAAAATGGGCTGCTTTGAGGTAATATTTAAAACGCCCGCAGTAGTGTTTTTACCAAATAAGGTTCCTTGCGGTCCACGCAGTAAATCAATTTGTTCAATATCTAGTAGGTCAAAGACCGCTTGACCCGGTCTTCCTAAATAGACGTTGTCCAAGTAAATCCCGACGCTACCTTCCAAGCCTTCATTGGCGGTATTGTTACCAATTCCTCGTACAGCCACGCTAGACTGCCGTGCATGAATAAATTGTGAGGTGAAGTTTGGGAGTTGCTGTTGTAAATCTTGTACCTGATAAATTTTTGCTTCTTCCAATTGTTTACCTTTGAGCACGGTAATCGGTGCAGGAACTTTCTGCTCACTTTCAACCCGTCTACGCGCAGTAACTGTGACAGCCTCCAGTTGAATCGCATCTACATTTTGCTCACTGACTTTTGCTTGTTCAACTTCAGTCTTTGATTCTTCTGCATAAAGGCATTGTGATGCTGCCGCAATTGCAACAGACAACGTGGTTAATATAAATGGTCGTGATGCAACCACGCGAAATCCTGCTGCTTTCAATGTATTTAAACTCATGACTTACCCCGAAAAATTGTGCTTTAAGTCCATAGACTGTGAAAATGGTTCATTTTTAAAGTCAAAAAATCTCTATTACTTTTCTATTGAAAAAATAATGTTTAATTGACAAATAAAGGTTTTTTAGAAAATTTAAGTGCTTAGCAACATCGCTCACGCAGCACATTTCGCTTCCATGACATCGGTGTGATGAATAGAAAAGCTGGTCGAAGGGTCATGATTTTAAGAGCTCCAAATCACTGTGCTTAACTTTGGCAATATCTTTAGGGTAAAAGTACAAAGCAGCAGCCAATAACCCGAGTGCTATAACCCCACTGATAATAGGCAGCACGGTAAGTGCAGCAGAGATTCCATACTTATCTGAAATCAGACCTGCGATAAATGGACCCGGAATCGAACCCAATAAGTGGATGGTCATCACAGAAGTTGTGCCTGACAAGGTTCGAGCATACACGGGAACCAATTCTTGGGTTAAGCTCAATGGGCCAGAACTACAGAAACTTAAAACTGCTCCAGCGAGGATGATGAAACTGAATTGCAGTTTTAAATCCGTCAAAAAACCAAAGGCAATTGCATAAAATACTGTAGCTAAAGCATAACCAATCAGTGAAACGTAGAATTTTGCTTTGAAAAACCGATGCGTTAATTTGTCTAAAACCCAGCCACCGAGTGGCAAAGTAACAATACCCACCAGTAAAAATGCACTGGTCATAAGAGAGGCCTGTGCCAATTCTAAATGATGTACACGATGCAAATAACTTGGCAAAAAGAACACCACAGGAATCCACTGTAAGGTCACGACCGCCATAGTGACATAAGTCAGTAATAACGAAGGTGTATGCCGAATCGTGTCCCAATTCTGCTTGAGCAACGCCCAGCGAGATGGAGGCGTTAAAGCAAAAGATGCTGCTGAACCAGCGGTTTCAGGTTGGTTCTGCCTTGTTTCTACAGCCTGTTTAGGGAGCAAAACACTTTTATAATCACGGCCACGATATAGCAGAAGTGCAACGACTATTCCAGGAAGTGCAAGCAAGCCTAGCGCATGCCTCCAACCATAATGCTGTGCGACATAGCCACCAAATGCAATGCCAACGGCCATACCAATCGGTTGACTAGCAGAAAAGATACCGAGTGCTAGTTGTAACCGACGACGTGGAAATGCACTACTAATCCATGAGTATGAGGCTGGTGCATACGCCGCTTCACCGACTCCTACAAATAAACGTGTCGTGGCTAACTGAGAAAAGCTCGAGCTAAATGCTCCTAAAGCAGAGGAAATACCCCAAAATACCCCCATTAAACTGGCAATTTTAATACGGCCATAACGTTCAATGAACATCGACACAGGAAAGGCAAACAGCACCATACCTAGAGTTAAAATAGAACTGAGCAAACCTGCTTGAGTATCGCTAATGCCCCAGTCTTTTTGGATATAAGGTAAAATACTGGCAATAATCATGCGGTCGGCAAAATCAAAAACCATCAATAAGCATAATAGAAAAAAGACTTTCGCTGTGACCTTTCGACCAAATAAGTAGTCTGGAGAGGGTTGCTCTGTTTTTGTTAATTCGGTCAGTACAGCACCTTCATGTTTAACATTAAGCTGCGTCATTATATTGGCTCCGTGGGCGGGCTAAGCCTAAGTGTTCACGTAAGGTCTTCCCTTCATATTCTTCTCGAAACAAACCACGGCGTTGTAATTCTGGAATGACTTGTTCAACAAAGTCTGTTAAACCATGTGGAAATGTAGGTGCCAAAATATTGAAGCCATCGGCGGCACCATTGTTAAACCAGTTATCTAACTCATCAGCAATTTGACTGGCTGTGCCAATCAAAATTTTATGCCCCCTTGCCCCAGCGACTTTTTTATACAGCTGACGAATGGTTAAATTTTCTTGGCGAGCTAAATCTATTAAGAGTTGCTGTCGGCTTTGCCAGCCTTCTGTAACAGGAAACTCAGGAACCAAATCATCCAAAGAGTATTTAGAAAAATCGATATTGCCTAAAAATGCAGACAACAAACCAACACCCACTTCTGGATCAATTAAGGATTGTAATTGTTCAAATTTTTCAAGTGCTTGCTCATAAGTTCCCGCCACGATTGGCATAATACCCGGCATGACTTTAATGCTTTCAGCATCACGTCCAAAAGTTGCTGCACGTGCTTTAATATCTTGATAAAAAGCCTGAGCACCCTCTAGAGTTTGCTGTGCAGTAAACACGACTTCTGCTGTTTCGGCAGCCAAATGACGCCCATCTTCAGATGAGCCTGCTTGTACGATAACAGGATAGCCTTGTACAGGTCGTGCAGACTGTAATGGCCCAGCGACTGAATAGTACTCACCCTGATGGTTTAAATAGTGTAATTTCTCTGCATCGAAAAAATGACCCGAGGTCTTATCGAATAAATAGGCATCATCATCAAAACTATCCCATAAACCTTTTACTACATCGACATATTCACGTGCACGCAAATAGCGTTCTGTATGCTTTGTTTGCTCATTTAAATTAAAATTTTTAGCTTCAAAATCAGTACCTGAAGTCACTAAATTCCAACCTGTACGCCCTTGGCTAATATGGTCTAAAGATGCGAATAAACGGGCTAAATGGAACGGTGGTAGGTATGACGTTGAGATGGTGCTAATTAAGCCAATTTTCTCCGTCACTTGAGACAGCACGGATAAAACTGTCAGGGGTTCCCAATAGTATGCAGGTGCACCTTTGGCCAATAAATGAGGAGCAGCTTGTGGCCAACCTAGACCATCTGCGAAAAAAATAGCATCGAACTTGCCTTGCTCTGCAATTTTTGCCAAGTTCTTTAAATGTTCTAGACTTGTCACATCTTCTGGATTGACATCTGGATGCCGCCAAGCAGCTAGATGATGCCCCACACTTTGCAAAAAAGCCCCTAATTTTATTTGTCGCTTTGGTTCACTCATATTTTTCTCACATAATTTTGAGCTTACTTAAATTACAAATTCTCAAATTTCTTGATCATTTTTTGATATTTGATAATAAGAATTTAAGTAAACGATGTCGTTTACTTATGTTTTAAAAATAAGAGAAATATATTCAAATCAAAAATAATTAATCGGCATAATGTTATTCATTGTTCATATATAGTTTTGCCTCGATATTATGCGTAGATAGATTGATTATTGTTTTAAATGCCCTTTTAATGGAGGTATTAGATGACGTATCAAAAAGCCAGCCAGATGACGAATGATTGTAAAAAATTAAAAAAGGTTTTGACAGGACGCCCTACACGACAGGATTCTGAAGCATTACACGAACACTTATTAAATATTGCCTCTGTTTATTTTTTAGAAAATGGCTTTCAGGCCAGCAGCATTGAAGGAATCGCTAAAAAAGCACAGGTTTCAAAACTGACCATTTATAGGCAGTATCAAAATAAAACTAATTTATTTATTGCTGTGATTCAAGCTGGGGTTAAGCAATATATTGATGACATACGTGACTGGTCTAAAAATAAAACAGTGAATGCAGAAAGTTTATATGAACTCGGTATATTTATTGCGACACGTTGGTTTTCTTTGGAAAATATACGTTTAATACGGATAACAATTCCTGAAGTACAACGTATTCAAGAGTTGTCCGATATGATCAATACCCTCATGATGCAAAGTCGTCAACCTGTTGAAGAGTTCTTAGAGGAGCTCAATCAGCAGGATGGTTATCACCTTGAAAATGTCGGTACTGCAACCATTCAATTTATTCAGTTATGTGTTTTTGGGCATTATTATTTGCTTAGAGATGAGTCTTATTTACCCAATACAGAACAGTTACAAGAAAATATTCAAAATACGGTAAGACTATTTTTAAATGGTTATCGCACTTTTTAGCATGTTGTTATTTTATTTAGGATGAAAGCAATATGCAGTCCCTCAAAGAATGAGAAACTGCATCGCATTATTTAGGCTGTGGTTATCACCACGCTATTTCATGACCTTGAAAGTCGACAAACTGTTGTTCATTTTTACCAATATAATCTTCAACCACACGTACAATGCCCGTTGTGCTTTCTTTTACGCTGATGGGTGCATGGCTTCCGCCCATTTCAGTTTGCACCCAGCCTGGATGTAAGTTCAGCACGCCTATTTGGGCAGGAATTGCCTCATTTATCGCAAAGCCACGTGTGATACTGTTGAGAGCAGCCTTGCTTGCACGATACAGCTCCATACTTCCATCATCGTTTAAAGCAACGCTTCCCATGCGAGAACTCATAAATGCAATGACACTCTTTTCTTTCATCAAAGGAAGAAGTTTTCTCGCAATCGTCACGGGTGCAATGCTATTTACCCAAAACAGATTGGCAATCTCATTGGGCGTGCACTGCTCAACGCGTTGATGTTCTGGCCCAAGAATGCCCGCAGAAACCAACAGTAGATCGATGGATCTTTCATGATATTTACTAAGTAAACGGTCAGCTTTTTGTACATGATTTAAATCTAATTCGGTTAATTCAAGTCGGTCAGGATACTCAGAAAGCAGTTGATTCAATCCTGTAGAGACTTGGTCTATGTCTCGGATGGTCGCGATAACATGCCAGTGCTGATTGAGCAGCTCACGAACTAGACCTAAACCAATCCCTCTTGAAGCACCAACCACGATTGCACGTTTATTCTTATCAAACATAAAATGTTCCTCTATCACGATAATTCAAGGTGTTAAAAACGCTTGAGATCAAACCTTCAAAGTTTGCTTTTGAATATTAATTCATAAGCTTAAGAATTCGCTTTGATCATAGTCCAGTAAAAGTTTTCTATACAAACCTATTTCTGTAGACTTATTTAACCTTAATAATTCATTCAATGAATAAGCCCACATCTAATATGAATCGTACCAGTAATAGGTTTTTCGACGACCCAACATTGGATAATTTAGAAAACCTAAAACCTAGAGATTTCTGTCTAGAAGTTCACAGTCCATGAAAATTGTGCTGTACGTGGTGTACCCAGAAATAAATAATCATCCCCGAAGAAGCTTCCTGCATCTCGCCAGTATTTTTTATTGAACAGGTTGTCCACATTCAGGCGAAGCATATTGTCATAACCATAAGCACGGAAGTTATAAGCTGCACCCGCATCGAATACGGTATAGCCTGAAACTTTAACCGTCCCCGTTTTGTTGGCGTATTTACTGCTGCTGTATTGCATACCTGCGAGTAAACGTAAACCTTCTACTTGAGGCATTTGATAAGACACATGACTGGCAAAACGAACCGTCGGTACATTTTGAGTTTGATGTCCTTTATAAGCATCTACTTGTACATCTTCCAAACGTGAACGAGTCAGAGCCAAAGTCGATGTCATATCCAGATTTTCCGCAACGCGACCTTGCAAGCCCAATTCCAAACCTAGGTTATGCTGTTCACCATCGGTGACATAGTAATTGTCTAAGTTGGTATATTGATGGTCTTGTGTTAAGTCAAACAAAGCGGCAGTAAACAGTAGCTCTTGCCATTGCTGTTTAAGACCTAACTCATATTGAGTTGAACGTCTTGGTGCTAAAGTTTCAAAGGCATTTCCTACGATGCCTTTATCCTCATTACCATAGGCAGACCACGGCGCTTGACTGCCGTCGCTGATTCCTTTGGCATAAGAAGCATACAGATGAGTGT
>JAVXBC010000122.1:0-8403 GCA_036660195.1 Acinetobacter sp. | reverse complement strand
ACGAAGATCGTGATGCACCTGAACATGAATTACAGCATGCGATGAAATCATCATCAAAACTAGTCAATCCCTTTTATTGTATTCGTGAAGGGCAATTTATTCGGGCTTAGTTTGTCGTAGCGAGGCTAAACACCACAATGCAATCACTGAAAGGCTTATCATTGCACTATTCATCACCACAGGGTTGAAGGCTTGATAGATTCGGTTGGGATAAATAAACAGCACGAAAATAAAGAGCCCAATTAAACCCAGTATATTCAACCAATGAACATATTTATGCGTGGCCAATAAAAATAAACTGCCAAAGATAATTTCAATGATGCCTGACAGTGAAATCATCCAAGGGATATAAATCGTTGGAATAGTTAAAGTTTGCCAAACATATTGCTCATCTTGAACTTGAAAAATAAGTTTAGGTACTAAACCTTGATAAATCCAAAGAGCGGCAAGCATCAGCTGGCAGAATTTTAGAATTTGCTCAAGGGTTGCATTTGGGCTTTTCATATTAAATTTTGCTCATAAGATAAAAAATGCTGCTGAACTTTAGCCGTTGCCACATAACATGATTCATTTTTGCCAAAAAGCCGATAACGATTTAAAGCAACCCGCCGATAAGCAAAATCTCGAATCGTTTGGGGGATGAACTTGGCGTATTTCAAGCTGGAATATGGAAAATCTAATTGTTGGATAATATTTAAAAATGCTGAAGATTCAGTATAAAGCTGTCCTTGTTTGAGCAAGACCATGGTTTCAAAATGATCGGTCGGTAGTTGATATTTTTTGAGAAGTTGTTGTCCGAGATCAGATTGAACCGATGCAAGTCTAAACTGTAGATGATGATCGTGCTTGATCATAAAATTCGCCCAAGCTGAACACAGCACACAGACTCCATCAAACAAGATAATATTATGAGCTTGAATCAGTTGTTCTAATTGATTTTTCATCATTGTTTTCTATTGATGGTTTGACTAAATTGTTACTTAATTCAATGTAAAAAGCCATCCGAAGATGGCTTTTATTATGGGTATCTCAAAGCCTATAGAAAACTAGGCAAGTGGCGAGCTGGATCATTTTCACGAGCTGCCTGAGCATCAGCAACCGTCATGCCCAGTGCTTTTGCAACACCTTCACCATAGGCAGGGTGGCAGGCATAGCAATTACGAATATGGCGATATTTAATAAAGTCTAAAGCATCGCCCATTGCACCTGCTGTATTGTCAAATAATGCCTGTTGCTGTTCAGGTTTCATTAATTCAAACAACGCACGTGGTTGGCTGAAGTAATCATTGTCATCTTCACGATAATCCCAAAAGTCCGCATCACCATTGATTTTTAACGGCGGTTCTTTGTACTGTGCTTGCTCTTGCCATTGACCAAAACTATTCGGCTCGTAGTGTGGTAGACCACCGTAATTGGCATCAATACGACCTTGACCATCCCGATGATTACTATGTACAGGACAACGTGCAGCATTGACTGGAATTTGTTGATAGTTCGCACCTAAACGATAGCGTTGTGCATCGGCATAGTTAAATAAACGCGCTTGTAACATACGGTCGGGTGACACACTAATGCCAGGTACGAGATTACTTGGCGCGAACGCGGATTGCTCTACATCCAAGAAGAAGTTCTCAGGATTGCGATTCAGTTCAAACTCACCAACTTCAATCAACGGATAGTCGCCATGTGGCCATACTTTGGTCAGATCAAACGGATGATAGGGAACTTTTTCAGCATCTTGCTCAGGCATGATCTGAACACAGAGTTTCCATTTAGGATAATCGCCGCGTTCAATTGCATCAAATAAATCACGTTGATTGCTTTCACGATCTTGCGCGACCACTGCCGCAGCTTCATCATCGGTCAGGTTTTTAATACCTTGTTGGGTGCGAAAGTGGAATTTCACCCAAAAACGTTCATTGGCTGCATTAATAAAACTATAAGTATGGCTGCTAAAGCCATGCATGTGACGATAACTCGCAGGAATACCCCGATCGGACATCACAATGGTGACTTGATGCAGCGCTTCGGGTAGTAAAGTCCAAAAGTCCCAGTTATTGGTTGCGCTACGTAAATTGGTTTTTGGGTCACGTTTCACTGCTTTATTTAAATCGGGGAATTTACGTGGATCACGGAGGAAGAATACGGGCGTATTATTCCCGACCATATCCCAGTTGCCTTCTTCGGTATAAAATTTTAATGCAAAACCACGAATATCTCGTTCCGCATCAGCTGCGCCACGTTCGCCAGCAACGGTGGTAAAACGGGCAAACATCTCAGTTTTTTTGCCAATTTCGCTAAAAATTTTAGCGCGGGTATATCGGCTAATATCATGTGTGACGGTGAATGTACCAAATGCGCCCGAACCCTTGGCATGCATTCGTCGTTCAGGAATGACTTCACGGACAAAATTGGCGAGTTTTTCATTCAGCCATAAATCTTGTGCAAGTAAGGGGCCTCGTGCACCAGCGGTTAAACTATTTTGGTTATCGACTACAGGTGCACCAAAGTCCGTGGTGAGGTGGCTAAAAGGGCATTTTTTATCATCTTGGCTCATGTTCTTTCTCCCTGCGAATGATGTATGAATTACATCCTCTCGTTGATTTAATTATTCAGAAAGCGATTGCGTGAAAACGCATATTTACAAAACCTATGCTTTATCGTTTTACTCTAGGCGCATATTGGTGGTTTTACCAATGGATTAAACAAAATGTTATAAATGATTTATTCGATGCATGACATCCATCCAAGTTCAACGGTAATGTTGAGCTTAGAGGAGGTCTGAATATTTAGAATGTATAAAATGAAAGTTTTGTTGTGATTTTTAAGCACTCACCAAGCGATTCGATTTCACCATATCGCCCAGCCCGTGTGTTCTAAAATAACGCTCTAACCAGCTTTTAATCACCAGTGGGTTATTCATCTGCAATACTTCATCTAACAGTTTTTTTGCGTCTGCCATTGGCACATGGCAAATGGCTTTTCTGACCCGCAGAATATTACTTGAGCTCATAGACAGTGTATTAAACCCCATTGCCATGAGCAGAATCGCCGTGAGTGGATCACCAGCCATTTCACCACAGATACTGACAGGTTTTTGATGCTCTATGCAGTCTTGTACCAAACGCTGTAGGGCACGTAGTACCGCTGGATGGAAGTGCGAATAGACGTTTGCAACGTGTGGATTGTTACGATCGACCGCCAATAAATACTGGGTTAAATCATTTGAACCCACAGAGAAAAAATCGACCAATTCGGAAAACTCTGCAATTTGCAGTAACACGCTCGGCACTTCGACCATAATGCCAATTTTCGGCTTGGTAATTTTAACTTGTTCTTCTTCTTGTACCGCTAGCCAATCACGCTCTAGGAGATACAATACTTCTTCGACTTCACTGACACTGGTGACCATTGGCAGCAAAATATGCAAATTATTTAAGCCTGCACTGGCTTTGAGCATGGCACGAATTTGCGCTGAAAAAATTTCAGGATGATCAAGCGTAAAACGTAAACCACGCCAGCCTAAAGCTGAGTTTTCTTCGTCAATGCTGAAATAAGGTAAATCTTTGTCTGCACCAATATCCAACGTCCGCATAATGACGGGTTTGTTGGCGAAATGGCTCAACTGTTGTCGATAAATCGCACGCTGTTCTTCTTCGCCTGGGAAGCGGTCGCGTAGCATAAAAGGAATTTCGCTACGGTATAAACCAACGCCTTTGGCACCACGTTGCACGCCACGTACCACATCAATCATCAAACCTGTATTGACGAATAAAGGAATTTCTACGCCGTCAGGAGTAATGGCATCTTTGGTTTCATATTGCTTTAAATCTTTGGCAATTTGTTCTTCTTCTTTTTGCACTTCTTTATAACGCTGACGCAAACGACGTGGTGGATTAACGAAAACACGCCCTTGATAAGCATCCACGATCATTTCACTGTCATCAAGCGTGGTAATCGGCAGTTCAGTGACGCCAACCACAGTTGGAATGCCAAGTGCACGCGCCACAATCACCATGTGTGAGTTGGCTGCGCCTTCTGAAGTGACAATTGCAGCAATATTATCGACAGGCAGTTCGACTAATGCTGCTGTGCTGATTTCTTCTCCAATCAAAATACTATCTGGACTTAACTGGCGATGACCCGAATCGGCCTCTTGTAAACAGGCTAAAATTCGGCGACCTAAATCTTTTAAATCCGAAACTCGTTCGCGTAAATAATCATCTTCCATTTGTGCAAATAAAGCCGTGTGTTTTTCCATGACACGTCGTACTGCACCTTGCGCCCAATTTCCTGCGCGAATATGGTCTTTAATTTCACTCGGCAATGCATTTTCATCGAGCATGCGTAAGAACACACTAAATAAAGCACGCTCTTCTGACATGAGTGAATCTTTCATCTTTTCGTCAAGCGATTGAATTTCAGTTCTGACTGAGGCAATGGCTTGATCGAGCAAAGCCAATTCATCGCTAATGTCTTCTGCTTCACGGTCGGGAACCGCATTTAAATCTGCAGGTGGATACAACACAATGGCACGACCTAATGCGACACCGCCTGCGCCAGAAACACCTTGGAATGTTTTGTAAGTTGAACCG
This sequence comes from Acinetobacter sp., assembly GCA_036660195.1. Taxonomy (GTDB): domain Bacteria; phylum Pseudomonadota; class Gammaproteobacteria; order Pseudomonadales; family Moraxellaceae; genus Acinetobacter. Next base: position 3,808 of record JAVXBC010000122.1, on the reverse strand, counting down.
CTATTGGGTTTGCGGAAAACATCAATATTTCCGACTGCATGCGCATGGGCAATGACCCCAGACAGTTGTGCGCAAAGGGTCACAAGGAAAGATTCAGCCGCTTCGCTAAATTCTTGTGCTTCTTTCTTTTGCACCACCAACACGCCCATAACCTTACGGCGATACATGACAGGCACGCCGAGGAAGGAGTTAAATAATTCTTCCCCAGTTTCAGGTAAATAGGCAAATCGTTCGTGTTTTGGCGCATTGTCTAAGTTAACGATTTCTTCACGCTGACCAACCAGACCGACCAAACCTTCACTGACATTTAGGAAAACGTGACCAACAGCTTCGGGCTTTAAACCTTTTGATGCCATGAGCACAAAGCGACGATTACGTTCATCCAATAAATAAATAGAGCAAACATCCACATTCATCGCTTCAGCGACATGGTTGACCATAATGTCTAAAGAATCATGCAAACTCACAGACGCATTGATTTCTTGCACAATGCGTCTGAGTGTGTCGAGTTGCATGTTTGACATGAATGTCTACTCCAGTTTTTAAATCGCTCTTTGTCTATATATAGCAGTTCTGTCATCAAAAATCATCGCTTAAAAGCATGATTCAACAACAATTATCGTCTCGGTAAATGTAGGCACAACTCCATCATGGCTTTACGGTAAACATCACGTTTAAAGTTGACCACTTGACCCAATGGATACCAATAACTCACCCATTGCCATTGATCAAATTCGGGTGGGTCGGCAAGATTCAACTGAATGTGATGCGGCGATGCCGTTAGCTTCAGTAAAAACCATTTTTGCTTTTGTCCAATACATACGGGGTCGGAGTCCGAGCGTATGTACCGATGTGGCAAACGATAACGCAACCAAGCTTTGGTTTGCGCTATAATTTGGACGTGTTCGGGCAATAAGCCGACTTCTTCTCTCAGTTCACGAAAAAGTGCCTGCTCTGGCGATTCTCCAAATTGGATACCGCCTTGTGGAAATTGCCAAGCATTGTGACCAATGCGCTTTGCCCATAAAACTTGTCCATTATCGTTTGCCAAAATGATCCCGACGTTGGGTCGGAAACCTTCTGAGTCGATCATTTGGCTACCTAAATTTTCTCTATATCGTTGACTTTGATCTCGGGGACAGTCACTCTTCACGTCCAACTCGAAAAAGGTCAAAGTAAAATGTTTAAAATTGCTATGATCTTAACGAATTTTTAGTCACTTACGGAAATAGATTTACGTTTTTTTTCTTTAATTTGCATTTAAATGAGCATTTATATGAAATTGGCTTTGTTTGATTTAGATCACACCTTGTTAAATACCGATTCTGACCATTCTTGGGGTGAGTTTTTGGTCAATGAAGCCTTGGTCGATCCAATTCATCACAGTCGAATGAATGACCAGTTTTATGAAGACTATAAAGCAGGGCAGTTGGATCCAATTGCTTATAATGAATTTGTGTTTCAATTTCTAACCAAACACGACAATGCTTATTTAACTGAACTTCATCAGTTATTTATGCAAAAAGTCATTCGTGCGCAAATGCGCCCGAAAGGTTTTGAGGCAATTAAAAAACACCAAGCTTTAGGTCATGCGATTGTCGGAATTACTGCAACCAGTGATTTCATTACCGCACCAATTTTTCGTGAATTTGGCATTACTGAAATTATCGCCACCAATGCCGAAGTCCTTGACGGCAAATATACAGGCAAGGTAACAGGAATTCCGTGTTATCAAAAAGGCAAATTGGCACGTTTAGATCAATGGCTAGATGGTCGTGATGTCGAGGAATCTTGGGCGTATTCAGATTCAATCAATGATCGTTTTTTATTGGAATATGCGACCCATGCGATTGCAGTGAATCCAGATGACAGTTTAGAACAGTTGGCAAATCAGCAAGGTTGGGAAATTCAGGATTGGTCGATTTAATCTTATCTCACCATTAAAGTTAGTGACAAAAACTTTTATGGAAAGGTTTTTGTCATCTCGCTGTCATAATTTCCTTTTAAGATGACTGTATGAAAATAACAATAAATCAGGAAGAAAAAACTTCCAATACAGTCGATGGACTGATTCAATTAAAACACCATGTTCCAACAATAAAAATAAAATGGATTGTACTACCCATTTTGATCTTAGTGATTATGTATAGCTGGCAACAACGGTTTCTCACTTGGTGGGTTTTGTTGCCTTTTATATGGACGTTCATAGTCGTCAATCATGCGCTGATTGCTCGCTCTCGCCGTGAGAAATTACAAAAAATAGAACAGCTTAAAATTGATCCGATTGTGTGGAATCAATTAAGACAGCAATATCCCGAATTAAGTATCAAACAACGGCGTTTAATCGAACTTGGATTTAAAGATTATTTGGCCGTCCATGCCATGCAAAAACAAGCCTATGCGATGCCATCAAATGCGGTCGATGCCTTATGGCATGTTTTGTTAGAGCACCCAGTTCAATATGAGCAGCTTTGTCAGCAAACGATCGGTCGAAAGCTCGAACATCGCCCTTATGACACAAACTTAAAGCCTGAAGAACGCAGCAAGCAAATGCTGGAAACGTGGCGATTCAGCTGTATGTTGCATGACTATCACCCACGAAATACTGCACAATTGCCCCGACTATTTGCGATTGATCAGGCATTGAATTGGCAAGATGGACAATATTTTGAGGTGGAACAAATGACGAAAGATTTTGCTAAATATTTGCAAGATCAGTCCTCATCTTCCAGTTGTGGCAGCGGTGGATGTAGCAGTTGTGGTGGTGATTAAACGTCGCTGTGTTGCATCATCTGAATCAATTGCGCTGCGGCTTTAGATTGAATTCGTGCAGGATGCCACACCATCCCTAGTTGTCGATTCAGTTTGAGATTCAAATCCAACTGTACTAACTCATGATTGAGTAAGGTTTTTGGCAACACTGACCATCCCAAACCAATCGACACTAACATGCGGATGGACTCTAATGGATTATTGCTCATGCTGATCTGTGGTTTTAAGCCTTTCTTTTCAAATTCAGCCAACATGATTTGACTGGTATAGGTATGTGCTGCGGGCAGCAAACTTGGATAAGCAATTAAATCTTCTAAATGTAATTGCTGTTGTTGAGCCAAAGCATGAAAAGGTGCAGCCACAAACACCAAAGGGTCATGCCAAATGGTGAGATAATTCAGCCGATCATCACCATGCGGTGGCAAAGTCAAAAACGCTAGTTCTAATTCGCCCGCCAACACTTGTTCATGGGCTTGTTCAGAATCGACAAAATGCACATCTAAAGTGACTTGAGGGAATTGCTGCACAAAACGTTTCAGTGGTTCTGCCAAATGATGTAGCCCAATGTGATGACTAGTACCAATCTTTAAGCGACCTTGCACCTGAGCTTGTTCATGGCTGAGGGTGTGATGAATTTCACCCAGTTCGTTTAGCCACATTTTGACTTTAGGTAATAATGAATGTGCAGCATGTGTTGGTTGAATGCCACGACCTGCCGATTCAAATAATTTCACCCCAAAATAATCTTCTAAACTATGGATGCGTTTGGTCACCGCAGGCTGGGTAATGAATAAATGCTCTGCTGCAATTGAAATTGAGCCTGTTTCCATGACTTTAACAAATGCATCAAAAGCAGCGAGATTCATATCGGTTCCTAAAAATCAGGTGGTTTTTAATTGTTGTTTTTAAGGTGTCTAAAAATGATTCCACACTTTTTCATGGAAGAAAAAAGCAAAGGCTTGCACCGTCGGTTCAATTAAGCTCAAGGTTGCTGCCATGATCAAATTGCCTGTAATCACATAGGCAACCATCATCG
>JAVXBC010000121.1:0-8422 GCA_036660195.1 Acinetobacter sp. | reverse complement strand
TTATGCATTCTCCTCAGCAATGGCAGCGCGTTTGGTATGCCAATCGGTTGCTTGTTGATATTGATGCACAATTGAAAGCAATTGTGATTCTGACCAGTAGTTGCCGATCAACTGTAAACCGACAGGTAAGTTGTCTTGATCAAAGCCAACAGGGGCGTTAATGGCGGGCAAACCTGCCAAATTCACTGCAAGGGTGTAGATATCACCTAAATACATTTCAGTGGGGCTCAAATTTGCGCCGATTTTATAAGCGGTCGTTGGCGCAGAGGGCGCAGCAATCACATCGACAGTTTTAAATGCTTTTAAGAAATCTTGCTGAATTAAACGACGGACTTTTTGTGCTTTGACATAGTAGGCATCATAATAACCAGCAGATAACGCGTATGTGCCAATCAAGATACGACGTTGCACTTCTGCACCAAAACCTTCTGAACGTGAACGCTTGTATAAATCCATCAAGTCCACAGGGTTTTCCGCACGGTAGCCATAACGTACGCCATCAAAGCGTGACAAGTTTGAAGATGCTTCGGCAGGCGCGATCAAATAATAAGTCGGCACATAGGCTTCGGTCATATTGAGATCAATCTCAACCAAAGTTGCACCCATTTCCTCAAGTTTCTTTAATGATTCCACAACACTTGCTTTAACGTCTGCGTCGAGTCCAGCCACATTGAAGTATTGCTTTGGAATACCAATCCGTAATCCTTTGATTGATGTACCATTCAAATTGGCTAGGTAATCATCGACAGGCTGATCCATTGATGTTGAATCTTTGGCATCATGACCTGCCATCACATTCATCAAATAAGCACAGTCTTCTGCCGAACGAGCCATTGGGCCGCCTTGATCAAGCGATGAGGCATAAGCAATCATACCGAAGCGAGAGACACGACCATAAGTCGGTTTAAGACCTGTTAATCCGCAGAATGAGGCAGGTTGACGAATGGAACCGCCTGTATCTGTTCCTGTCGCAAACGGAGCGAGATCAGCTGCGACCGCTGCCGCAGAACCGCCTGATGAACCACCCGGCACACGATCTAACGCCCACGGATTTCTGGTCGCACCATAGTATGAACTTTCTGAGGTTGAGCCCATGGCGAACTCATCCATATTCACTTTACCTAAAGTCACCAAACCAGCAGCTTTGGCTTTTGCCACCACGGTTGCGTCATACGGTGAAATAAAATTATCGAGTATTTTTGAACCCGCCGTGGTTTTGATGCCTTGGGTACAAAAAATATCTTTATGTGCCAGTGGGATACCTGTGAGGGCAGTGGCATTGCCAGCTTTGCGTACTGCATCGGCTGCATCTGCTTGAGCAATAGCGTATTCAGTCGTAACCGTCACATAACTTTGTACGTGCGTATCAATCTTTGCAATGCGCTTTAAATAATGCTCGGTCAGTTCACGAGCAGAAAACTTTGCTTGGCTTAAACCTTCGGAAAGTTCACGAATGGATAAACGATGTAAATCAGTCATAAGAAATATTTCTTTACGTTTAATTTAATAGAATGGTTCAACTGAATAGAAATTATTCAATAACACGTGGCACTAAATACAAGCCGTCTTGCACCGCAGGGGCAACCGCTTGATAGTCCTCACGATGGTTGGTTTCGCTGACCACATCGGCACGTAAGGGCTGTGGATGGTCAAATGGGCTTTTTAATGGCTCTACACCATCGGTATCAATGGCTTTTAAAGTATCCATCATGTGCAATATTTTATTTAAACTTGTAGCATATTCAGTACATTGCGCATGATCCAAAGACAACCGTGCGAGATGTGCAATCCCTGCTACGGTGTGTTCATTAAGATCGGCAGACGGTTGTGTATCCGATGAAGTCATATCATCACCTCATTCATTATCAAAAAATTTCAAAATATCGTGCGATATGATAAGCGATTGACTTGTTCAAAGCATCACATTTAGTTAAAGTTGCCACCTTGTATCATATAAAGTTTAATTGAGAACGCCCCCGTGATTCTAAAACGACTAATTGGCTTGTTTTCGCCGGATTTAGCCATTGATTTAGGTACTGCAAATACCCTGATTTATGCACCAGGCCGCGGCATTATATTAAATGAACCGACTGTTGTGGCGATTCGCCATAGCGGTTCGCAAAAAATCGTGGCTGCTGTTGGTCTTGATGCTAAACAAATGTTAGGCCGTACACCAGCGAATATTTCAGCAATTCGTCCAATGAAAGACGGCGTGATTGCTGACTTTGAAGTCACTGAAACGATGCTGAATCAGTTTATTGGCAAAGTGCACGAAAAGCGTTTATTCCCACCTGCACCGCGTGTAGTGGTCTGTGTACCATGTAAATCGACTTTAGTTGAACGCCGTGCCATTCGTGAAGCCGTATTTAATGCAGGCGCACGTGATGTCCGTTTAATTGAAGAGCCGATGGCGGCTGCAATTGGCGCAGGTATGCCAGTTGAGCAAGCCTGTGGTTCAATGGTTGTTGATGTTGGTGGTGGAACGACTGAAATCGCGATTATTTCATTACAAGGTTGTGTTTACGCAGATTCATTGCGTATTGGTGGTGATGTGTTTGATGAGCAAATCATCAACTACGTGCGTAAAGCGCATGGTTGTGTAATTGGTGAAACCACTGCTGAAATCATCAAAAAAGAAGTCGGCATGGCTGTTGCAGATGGCAAACCGCTTGAGATTGAAGTGCGTGGTCGTAACTTGGCTGAAGGTGTACCTCGTGCCATTACCGTGACTTCAGATGAAATTACCCAAGCCATTTCTGATCCACTACAAAGCATTGTTAGTGCAGTGAAATCAGCACTAGAACAAACACCTCCTGAACTTTCATCAGATATTGCAGAGCGCGGTATCGTGTTGACTGGTGGTGGTGCATTACTACGTAATCTCGACAAACTTCTTGCGCAAGAGACAGGACTCCCTGTAATTGTTGCAGATGATCCTTTAACTTGTGTCACTCGTGGTGGCGGTAAAGTATTAGAGTTCTTTGACAATCCTAACCATGACATGCTTTTTGTTGGTTAAATCATAAGGACGAGGCGGTGCAACCGAATCTTTTTTCAAGGCAGCCGCCATCTTTTCGCTCTTTTATTATTGCGGTTTTTACATGCTTGGTGGTGCTTTTCTTTGATTGGCGCATGCCGTATGTGATTCAACCAGCAAGGGATGTTTTGTACGCCGCGTATAATCCAATTTATGCGTTGGCGAGCTATCCTGTATTGTCGCGAGAATGGCTCAACCAACAAACCAAATCTGAAACTCAATTACGTCGTGAAAATACCGCGATGCAAGCTGAGTTACTACAGGCTCAAGTCCGTCTACAAAAACTCTCTGAACTCTCTGCGGAAAATAACCGTTTAAGAGGTCTTTTGGACACGCCTTTGATTATTGATGGTCGTATTCAAATTGCAGAAGTGATTGGTACAGATGCCGACCCCTTACGTCATATCATTATTATTAACCGTGGTTCAATTGACCATTTAAGAGTTGGACAAACGGTTTTAGATGACAAGGGGATTATGGGGCAGATTATTAATGTCTACCCACATAGTGCTCGAATTATGCTGCTTTCTGACAAAGAGCATTCGCTGTCGGTGAGATTAGAACGGACAGGCATGCGCGCAATCGTGTCTGGAACAGGTGATTTAGGTCAGTTGAAAATGGAATATGTACCGACCAGTGCCAATATTAAAGCGGGAGACAAAGTGTTTAGCTCAGGTTTGGGTGAGCATTTCCCAGCAGGCTATTTGGTGGGTACGGTATCTAAAGTCAGTCGTCACACCACAGGTGAATTCGCTGAAATTGATGTTGTACCCGCGGCACAATTGGCAAGTGGTCATCATGTAGTGGTGTTATTTTCTGAATCCTTAGCGAAGGAGCAGCCGTATGCCGATCGCTAAGCTCAATTATAAAACGCGTAAAGACCCACTTTGGATGATTATTTTTTCCATTGTGTTGGGCTCTGTCTTGATGGTTTATCCAATGGCGTATGAAACATCGGGGTGGAGACCTTCGGTGATGCTTATGATTATGCTGTTTTGGATTCTCTATCAACCTGGATGGTCGGGTATTTGGTTTGCATTTGGCATGGGGATTTTTACCGATCTATTGCTTGATGCCCCTTTGGGTTTGAATGCGCTGAGTTTTGTGGTGATTACTTTCGGTATACGCTATTTTATTCGGGAACGGCGTATCCTCACGTTTAGTAATTCATGGGTGATTGCGGTCATTGCAATTGTCGCACATATTGCTTTTTTATGGCTGAGTCAAACCATTGCGGGAACACACTTTTCAATTACCCGCCATTGGCAGCCTATGCTAACCAGTATTTTGACGTGGCCACTGCTGTATTATTGTTTACATAAATGGCGCATATAATTTTAGCGTCGAGTTCACCTCGCCGCAAAGAACTGCTACAACAGTTAGGTTTAAATTTTGAAATCTATAGCCCTGATATAGACGAGGCTGTTTTAGAGGGCGAAACGGTTAATTGTTATGTTGAGCGTCTAGCACAAGCCAAGGCGCAAGTGGTTGTTGATCTCTTTCCGAAAGCAGTCGTCATTGCTGCCGATACAAGTTTAAGCTTTAAAGGGAAGATTATCGGCAAGCCTGAATCTAAACAACATGCTTTTGAAATATGGTCTGAACTTTCAGGACAATGGCATGATGTTTTCTCTGGATTGTGTGTGGCAACGAGTACGCAGATGCTGAGTACCTTTGTCAAAACGGAAGTTCAATTCAAGCGCCTAAGTCAGGTAGAAATGGAACAGTATTGGGCGACTGGCGAACCAATAGGCAAAGCAGGCGCCTATGCGATTCAAGGAATAGCGGCTCAGTTTGTGCCTCAAATTCGCGGAAGTTATAGCAATGTTGTGGGTTTACCTTTATATGAAACTACACAACTATTAGAAAGTATTCAGATGATATAGTGAACGATGGCAATCGTTCTATAAAGAATTAATGAGAATTTTTATAAAATTTTGAGTTGGCTATGGCAGAAGAATTATTGATTAATGTGACTCCGATGGAATGTCGAGTTGCTTTAATTGAAAACGGTACCGTGAATGAATTATTCGTTGAACGCACGGCAAAGCGTGGTTTAGTGGGGAATATCTATCAAGGGAAAGTGGTACGTGTACTGCCCGGTATGCAAGCCGCCTTTGTCGATATTGGACTGTCACGAACGGCATTTTTACATATTAATGATATGGTCTGGCCACGTTCACAGCCGACACCCAATGTATTTGAATTGCTACATCCGGGGCAAGTTCTTACTGTTCAAGTCATGAAAGACATGCTGGGAACAAAAGGGGCGAGGTTGAGTACCGACCTTTCGATTCCATCGCGATATCTCGTATTTATGCCTTATGGCAATCATATCGGTGTCTCTCAGCGCATTGAAGCTGAAGAAGAACGTGACCGTTTGCGCGGCATCATTGAGCGTATTCAAGCGGAACATAAGCTTCCGGGAAGTGTGATTGTGCGTACTGCAGCTGAAGGAGTAGCAGAAGCGGCAATTGCGCAGGATATGTGTTATCTAAGCAAACTTTGGGAATACATCCAACGTCAGCAAAAAAGTGTAGTTGCTCCTGCAAGTATTTTTGAGGAATTGCCTTTACCGCGCCGTGTGGTCCGCGACTTAGCCAGCGAACAAACTGCAAAAATTTATGTCGATTCACGTGAAATCTATGGGAAGTTGCAAGAGTTTATTAATGAATTTATGCCAACCATGCAGGATCGGTTGATTCATTATCCGGGGGAAAAGCCACTTTTCGACTTATATAATGTCGAAGACGATTTGCAAAAAGCCTTACAGACACGCGTGGCATTGAAGTCAGGTGGTTATCTGATGATCGACCAAACTGAAGCCATGACCACCATTGATGTTAATACAGGTTCATACGTTGGTGGTCGAAGTTTAGAGGACACCGTCTTTAAAACTAACATGGAAGCCACGCAAGTGATTGCCCGTCAGTTACGTTTACGTAATTTGGGTGGCATTATCATTATTGATTTTATTGACATGCAAGAAGCTGAGCATCGCGAAGAAGTGATGCGTCAGTTTGAAAAAATGCTCGAACGAGATCACGCCAAAACCAAAATCACCCAAGTGTCCGAACTTGGCTTGGTGGAGATGACGCGTAAACGGACACGTGAATCTTTAGAGCATTTGCTGTGTGAATCTTGCCCAACATGTCAAGGGCGCGGTTATGTCAAAACCGCAGAAACGGTCTGTTACGAAATCTTTCGGGAGATTTTGCGTTATGCCCGCGCATTTGATTCAAAAAGTAGCTTTATGGTGGTTGCACACCCAGCGGTGATTGATCGTTTATTAACTGCTGAAGCACCCGCTGTAGCAGACCTAGAGCATTTCATTGATCGGGTGATTAAATTCCAAGTTGAAAACTTATATACCCAAGAGCAGTACGACATCATTTTGAACTAGAGGTGTAACAAGATATCGCTTAAGCCTTGTTACAACTGAAATTTTACTTTCAAGCATGAATTTTAAATACTAGAAATATAACATTTGCCCAAGCTGTTCCAATGCCAGAGCAATTTTATAAAGAGGTATACAAAGATGAATGTCAATGAAAGGGTTGTAGACCATGGTTTAAAACATGTTTTGAATAATCAACCTGTTAACACCTGCTATCTTCTTGATCAGCAAGGGAAAGAAGTTCCAGTAACTACAGCAATGATTCGTTCAACTTGTTATCAACTGTTACAGCGCTGTCGTACGCGTAAAAAATAAGGGACTTATTCAGTCCCTATTTCAATATTAATTTGCAATCTTCCGATCAGGACATTCCTGAATAATTTCTTCAAAACGTTGAATTTCATCTTCCAAATGCGTCAGTAAACTCTGCATTTTGGGTATAGAATTACGACATGCGATTAAGCCCACTTCTAATTTATCTAAATAGCTGGTCATGGTGATATTTAAGGCTTGACCATCCATCACAATAGATGCGGGATAGAGCGCATCGAGTTTTGCACCATTCCAATAGAGCGGTTCACGCGGACCAGGTACATTTGAAATCACCAAATTAAATGCTTGGCGTTTAGGCAACATACCCGAGGCAATGTTTAACCCAGCAGGGCCATAGACCAAAGCACTGTAATTCAAAATTTCACTGGTCGTCATGCGGCTAAAACGTTGTTTCGAATTCTGTACGCTTCGGCGAATAATCTCTAGACGTTCCAATGGATCTTCTACATGCGTCGCAAGGTTGGCCAAAATCATGGTAATTTGATTACCTTCAGTTGAATCATCTGTGCGTAATGATGCAGGAACCATCGCAATTAAAGGCTTTTTAGGTAAGCTATCATGGACAATTAAATAGTCACGTAAAGCACCTGAGCAGATGGCTAATACCACATCATTCAAGGTAACACCCAAAGATTTTGCAATGTTACGGAAACGACTTAACTCGAAAGACTGGGCGGCAAAACGACGCGAAGAACTCACACGTTGATTTAGCATTGAAGGTGGAGCTTGGAATGAAGACACGTAGTCAGGATTTTTACCGCGTTCTTTAAATATAGTTTGAGACAGTTCTTGAAAGACTTTAGGGGTAACTTCCAGCTGCGATTTAATCCCTTTCATCAAGCCTTTCATCTTGCTAGACGCGACATCTTTAGAATTTTTTAAGCGCTTTGTTCGTTTACTTTCTACACACCATAGTGGTACGACATGTTTTTCGGCTGGGTCTTTAGATAATGATTTTTCAATTAATCGCATTCCTGCTACGCCATCCACCATCGCATGGTGAATTTTAAAATACATGGCGAAGCGGTTGCCTTCAATTCCTTCAATAATGTCACAGGTCCACAAAGGTTTTGCTCGATCAATCAAAGAACTGTGTTGTTGCGAAATATAGACCAACAACTCACGAATACGTCCTGGTTTCGGCAGGGCAATATGGCTGAAATGGTGATCAATATCGAATTCGTTATCTTCTCCCCAAAATAATCCGTTGAGCTGATTATTAAATGGAGGAACGGGAATACTTTTGGATTGACGAATTTCTTCCACTAAATCGTGTACGAACGTAGCCGAAGCATCTTTAGGAAGTTCAAATAAGAACAATCCCCCTACATGCATGGGCTGCTGTCTTTTTTCTAGATTAAGAAAAATGAAATCTAGTGGGTGTAATGGGCGCATGTGAATATAGCCTCTCTTTGCATTTTTTATAAGATACTCTTAGAGCTCTTATTAGAATTATTGAACCGTTTTTGAAGTATATACTGTTTGTCAGGGTTAAAATATGACTTTGTAAAGCTAAGTGTGGAAAAATAAAACCACTGATGAATCAGTGGTTTTGCTATATTCATTGGCTTTTTATTACTTTTTCAGATTACCTGAATGTAAACCACATTCTTTATGGGTTGCTTCTTCCCACCACCAACGACCTTCACGTTCAT
>JAVXBC010000120.1:0-8487 GCA_036660195.1 Acinetobacter sp. | reverse complement strand
CTGTCGACCAACGGATTATGAGTCCGCTGCTCTAACCAACTGAGCTATAGGCCCGATAGATGTAATCACAATGAGATGATTTATCGAGTTCGATTCTATTGAATTTTACTTAAATTACAACTAGATGCCTTTATCAAAACATCTAAAACATAAGGATAAAATCAAAACTGCGCTGATTCTAGCTGATCTTTGCATAATGAGTAAAGCAATTAATCTGGCGTTTTGTTCATTTAAGAGACAACTAATTTTTAATTTTTGTGGGCAATTCTGCCCTATATTTTCCTAAAAACTCATATTAAACTGCCTGTCATACATCTGTAATGATCAAGTTCATGAAAAAAATTTTAGGTAAATCTATTTTTAAACTTACAGGTTGGACGTATCAAGCCGACCCGTCAATTTTAGAAAATAAACAAGTCATTATTGGCTTTGAACATACCTCAAATTTGGATGCCATTTTATCTTTGGCTTTGTTTGAAATTTTAGAGCTCAAAATTCACACTTTAATTAAAAAAGAACTGTTCAAAGGTCCGCTCAATCCAATTTTAAAGCATTTTGGTGGAATTCCTGTCGACCGAAAATCGAGCAAAGATATTGTGACGCAAATGGTTGAAATTTTTAATCAAAATGAAAAATTCAACCTTGTCATTGCACCTGAAGCAACGCGCGCTAAAGATGGGGAAGAACGCCAACCCATTCGTACAGGTTTCTGGCATATTGCCAAAGCCGCTAATGTTCCTATTGTATTGATGTATGCGAATGCAAGAACACAAAAAGGCGGTATTTTAGGTAAAATTTACCCGACCAATTTGGCGCAAGACTTAGAAAAAATTAAAGTGTTATATGCCGAGCAAGGTATTGATATTAAAATTCGCTAACCAGTGTCACTAATTACGTAAAAATTATCAGTCAATTTCGCTGAGAATATCGCCTAGCCTAGTTTTCAACAAAACCATCGCTATGATAATATCCATGCACTTTTTGAGTTAATTTTTTTGGGAGTTATTTCCATGGCAGGTCATTCTAAATGGGCGAACACCAAGCATCGTAAAGCAAAACAAGATGCCAGCCGTGCTAAAGTTTTTACTAAATATATTCGTGAAATCGTTACCGCAGCTAAATTAGGCGGCGGCGATGCAGCAAGCAACCCACGCTTACGTGCTGTGGTTGAAAAAGCCTTGTCCGTCAATATGACCCGTGACGCCATTAACCGTGCAGTACAACGTGGCGCAGGTGGCGAAGACAACGATGATTTAAATGAAGTAACCTACGAAGGCTATGGTGTTGGCGGTGTTGCTGTTCTCATTGAAACCATGACCGATAATTTAAACCGTACTGTACCAGATGTTCGCCACTGCTTTTCTAAAACCAATGGCAACTTGGGTACAACAGGTTCAGTGGCGTATCTATTTACTAAACGCGGTGAAATCACCTTTGAGGATGTCTCTTTAGAAGATAAAATCATGGATGTCGCATTAGAAGCAGGTGCGGAAGATATTGAAATTTCTGAACACGAAATTTTAGTCATCACCACACCAGAAAGTTTTGGTGATGTTCAAGATGCTTTAAATGCTGCAGGTTTAAAGTCTGATAACGCTGAAGTGGTAATGAGTCCGTCAACTAAAGCTGAAGTTAATGACATCGAACAAGCCAAACAAATTTTAAAAATGATTGATATGTTTGAAGATTTGGATGACGTTCAAAACGTATATACTAATGTTGAATTTTCAGAAGATGTTTTAGCGCAACTCGATGCTTAATCCCCCTAAGCCCTCCTCCCTTTTCAAAGGGAGGTTGGGAGGGATTCTATAGTTTGTTTAACAGCTTATTGCAGTTAAAAACATCATATTCCTTAATCACAAAACTCGAATGCAGTGCCACTACACTGTCAATTTTACCAATACGTCTTAGTAAAATTTCGCTATAGTCATCCATATTACGTGCGACCAATTCTAAAATAAAATCGGCACTCTGCCCTGTAACCAAAAATGCATTGGTCACTTCTGGAATATCTTCAATTTCATTTAAGAATTTATCAAAGGTTTCACTGTCATGTTTACTTAAAGAAACTTGCAGCAAAATATGCAAACTAAAACCTAATTTATTAAAATTAATTTCTCTTTTCAATTGCCCCATAACTTGGGATTCAATCAAATTTTTAATCCGTCGATGGACAGAACTGACCGATAAATTAATTCGTTCAGACAATTCATTTAGATTGGCATCTTCATGCGTTAGAATTTCTAAAATCTGCTTATCAAAACGATCTAATTCCACTTCACAGTCCTCTATCGTGATTAATTTTTATCGAAATAACGCTGAACTGCTTTTAAGGATCAAGGGAAAACCTGCGTTTAGCTTTAGACGATGTTGCATGGATAATGCCGCATTGTTGGATAAACTTTTGATCTATCTTTAATTCAAAGCCCGAAACAAAACCTTTTAAGTCAAGATTCAATCATATCCCAATGATAGCATCACTTGTTTCGATTCCCTTGCGGAACTAAGTTCCTCACCCTGAAACATAAGATAGCAAAGCGTTAACGATATTATTTCCCTGTTTTGAAAAGATTAAAAGTGAATTTGAGAAAATTTTTCGAAATTACGCATAAAATAGCTGATTTATACTAATGAATAATTTGATACACGCTGATTTTTTAACTTTTTAGCTAAATTTTAATTTTATTTTCCAAAAAAAGCCTTGATATTTAATCAAGGCTTTTCAAACTTATAGACCACGCCAATCAACTCTGGCATTACGTTCTGTCGCATAAATGCGCTGTGCATATTGACCCAACGGTAGGCTCAACAAATAGTTCTGATAGTCTTTAAATTCACCCGTAAATTGATTTGATTCATCATGCTCTAACTCCCATGGCGTGCCTTTAATGTTCAGAAGCGGTGAAAGCATTGAACACACGGCAATATCAGCTAATCCAAGACGATCACCGACTAAATACTGACCTTGATTGGTCATTAATCGTTGGTTTAAATCTTCAATTAATTCTGACATACGAATCTTTGATCTCGCGACTTTTGCGGGATTAAGTTGATAACCTGTGGAAACTAAAGTTTTTAATATCGGTTTAGAA
The DNA here is from genome assembly GCA_036660195.1 of Acinetobacter sp. Lineage (GTDB taxonomy): Bacteria > Pseudomonadota > Gammaproteobacteria > Pseudomonadales > Moraxellaceae > Acinetobacter. The sequence continues at coordinate 5,395 of JAVXBC010000120.1, read as the reverse complement.
AATTTTTCAAATTGACGTAAATAGCCTTGTTCGCCCATCATAATTTCAAGCGAATGATCACCTACAGATAAAGATTGTGCCAAAGACCAACGACGCACATGCACACCTAATTTGCCTGCAAGTTTATCGATCTCTAAAGCCTGTTGGCGCAGATCTGGCTCTCGTCTTAACAGTGCATGTTCTGGATAATTTGCATCTAAGTGCAACGCAATTTGAGTTGAATCTGCCACCCAGAACTTATCATCTCTTAACATTGGTAATAAATATTGACTAGATTTTAAATAAGTAAAGGCTCGATGAAAGCCTGGTATTAAATTATTTGCGATATAATCCAATTCCTTATGATCCAGCAACCACCGTGCTTTCTCACAATAATGAGACAAAGGAAATTGGTACAAAACCCTCATAAAAACTCCAATCTTATTTTTCTATTCGTTAAAACATTTAGTTTGGATACTTTAGAAGTAAAATGATGTGAATACAATCGCATTTATCTGATCTTTTCATATTTCTTTTTAATGGACTCACATTATTTAACCTAATTTAAATGAAAAGGATATTTCCCCGTCACGTTAAAATTTTGTTAACATCCACAGCTAAATTTAATCGCTATTTTTACCCTTATGACCACATCTTACGCTCAGCAACTTCAAGAGAAAATTGAACGAATTAGCACGCAATTTGCAGCATTCAAGGCCCCAACTTTAGAGGTTTTTCAATCACCTGAGCAACACTTTCGTATGCGCGCTGAGTTTAGACTTTGGCATACCGAAAATGATTTGTTTTATGCGATGTTTGAACGTGCGGAAGATGGTAAACAAAAAGATGTGATTCGGGTTGATGATTTTCCGATTGCCGATCAAAGCATTAATCATTTAATGCCAATATTATTAGATGAACTTAAAGCCTCTCCTATTTTGTCGAATCGAATTTTTGAAGCCGACTTTCTCGCGACATTGAGTGGAGAAATGTTGGTCACGCTCATTTACCATCGCAAGTTAGATGCGGAATGGGAAATGGCCGCAAAAGTTTTGGCAGAAAAGCTAAACATTAAAATTATGGGTCGTAGTCGCGGGCAAAAAGTCATTATCGGCAATGATTATGTGGTTGAGCAACTCAATGTACATGGGCGCACGTTTAAATATAAACAAATAGAAAGTAGTTTCACGCAACCAAATGCGCAAGTTTGCCAACACATGTTGCAGTGGGCGTGTGATGCTGCCGAACAGTCAGAAAAAGACTTATTAGAACTGTACTGTGGCAATGGTAATTTCACACTTCCCCTTTCATTGAAATTTAACCGTGTACTTGCGACTGAATTGGCAAAGTCTTCGGTCTATGCTGCTCAATGGAATATTGAACAAAACCAAATTGAAAACATTCAGGTCGCACGCTTGTCTGCTGAAGAATTTACCCAAGCCTATCAAGGTGAACGTGAATTTAGACGTTTGCAAGAAGCCAATATTGATATGCAAAGTTATGACTTTGATACTGTTTTTGTCGATCCACCACGTTCTGGAATCGACGATCAAACACTTGAATTACTACAAGGTTTCGAGCGAATTATTTATATCTCATGTAACCCAGATACTTTACATGACAATTTAAAAACCTTAACTCAAACCCACAAAGTCACAAAATTTGCCTTATTCGATCAATTTCCGTTTACCCATCATGTGGAATCTGGCGTGTTGTTAGAGAAGATTTAAAAACTGATTTAAGTCGGATGAGCTTAAATTTTTACAGTTCAGATGCTCTATAAATAGATCAATCTTGACAATTTGTTCTTGCTACCTCAGCTACAATCGTGCCTAAATTAAAGTTCTGATCATTGCGGTGAGTATCTGCGACATACAAGCTAGAGATTGAGCCGTCTAAGTATAAGGCATTATCAATTTTTAATTGTTGTTTAAAAAATTGCGCAAACTGATAAAAATTCACAGCTTGCTGTGAAATCACAAAATAGAGCTGATTGTCTTTAATCCCAACACCATTGCGGATTTTAAAAGAAGTAGAATCTGCAAGAAATTGCGAGTTTATTTTGCCCTTATAGACCAACATCGGGCCCGATTGGGTCGCATACACAGCATTAAATTCCTGCTTTTTATAATCGACCGTGGTTTTTATGATGGCTTGTTTGCTATTCCAAGCAACAACGCCATTAGGCTGCATAAAGAAATTTCCAAAACCTGTCGTTTCATTGATTTCTTTTAGTTGTTTGGATTTTTCAATATACAGTCCAACAGGTTGAAAATCTGAGTGATACATACCTGCATTCATTGCAAAATTGAGTTCCGCACAGGTCGGTAAAGCTTGTTGCAGTGTTGAAAATTTTTGGTAATAGTGATTTGTTTGAGGATTTTTTAAAAATAATTCAAGTTTGGATAACTGTTCAACCTGAATCACATCATAACTGCTATTAGCCATACTGATGGTTTGGTGTTGCATCGCATACACACAGGAGATTGGATAAATTAGTATCAAGCATAGACAGCCTTTTTTCATCATTTCAAATTGCCTTTTTATTTAAATTCTTAGGTAAGCATTCAAAACGCAGAAACCTTTTAGATTGTCTAAAAGGTTTCTGTTGAATCAATATTCGGATGATTATTTTGCTGCCGCAGCTTCAGTGGTGATATTCACAGTAATTTTATCGCCAACCATTGGCACATAGCTACCGATGTCAAATTCTGAACGATTAAATGATGTCGTAGCATTAAAACCAATTGCAGGAACTTTTAACATTGGATGCTCGCCCTGTTTATTCAAAACCGCATCTAATACAACAGGCTTTGTCACACCTTTAACAGTTAAATCACCTGTAATTTTGAAGTGCTTTTTGTCTTTGGTTTCGACTTTTGTGCTCTTGAAAGTAATGTTTGGATATTTTGCCGCATTAAACCAAGCCTCTTGTTGGAACTCTTTATCCAAAGCCGCGACGCTTGAATTGATGCTGCTTAATGGAATAGTCACTTCAACTGATGAATTGGCAGGTTTCGCATTATCAACTTTTATAACACCTTGAATGTCTGTGAAATTCGCACTAGGTGTTGAAAAACCCAAATGATTCCAACTAAATACTGTTGCGGTATGTGTTGGGTCAATTTTATAGTCTACTGGCGCAGCCAATGTGACTGAACTTGCTAACGCTACTGCTAAACCGAGACTTAATGTTTTAAATTGCATTTTTCGTATCCTTGTTTGGTATATTGATTAGTGTATACATTAAGTATTTTTATTCATTATTCTTTATAAAACGAACTGTTTCATCCATGCAACAGTAAAAGCGTTACTGAAGTTTTTCTATACATCACAACATCAAACTATTCGCCACTATACAAATCATCAATGAAATTGCATGATGAATAGGATGTTTTAATTTCCGTTCAAACAAGATCAATAAAAAGGTGAAATATGCCCCATAGCATTCAAGCGCAAAGTACCACTATTCCTTATCGAGTTACGTTAACCGATCCTTCTGGTCATACGTGGTATGCCGATGAGCCAACCGAAAAAGGTGGACAGGATAGTGCCCCGAATCCTGTGCAATTGCTTCTTTCTGCTTTAGGCGCATGTACGACTGTGACCTTAGAAATGTATGCAAAGCACAAAGAAATCCAGCTTGAGCATGTTCAAGTCGATTTAGTATTAAATCCGAATGGAGAACCTGAATCGGATCAAAACAATATTCAACGTAAAATTATCCTCAAAGGTGAATTCACTGAAGATCAACATAAGCGTCTATTAAAAGTTGCGGAGAATTGCCCGATTCATAAATTGTTAACTTCGAATATTTCGATTCAGACTGAATTAAGTATCGGATGAATGACATAAATATGGTTTTTATCTTGAAACCATATTTATAAAAAATTAATATTTAGCTGATAATTCAGTTCCTGACATTTAAATTCTTCCAGCAGATTTTGAGGAATAATCTGTTTTGCCTCATGGCTTATGATCATATAAGTTAAGTCATACCAATTTACGTCATTCTTGTCATCTGGACAGTAGAACACGCCCTGTTCCTGATCCAACTTAATGTATTTCTCATCAATGCTTCTTAATTCATAACCATATTTATTGGTTAAAAGTATATTAATCAGTTCTATAATTTTAGACTCATACTGTGGAAAAAATTCTGGTTTTTCAAAAAATTGAACCATATCTAAGCTTGCCATCTTTAAAAATTGTGTTTCATATTCATCAATAATATCAATCCCAAAGAATCTCCAAGCGGATAAATTCTCGATATCTTTTAAACTCTGAATTAAACGGTCTGTATTTTTAAATAAATGATATTTACTTAAATTCTGTTTTGGGTCTTCTGTGAAAAGAATTTCTTTATCAAAGCCTATGCCAAGTTCAGCCATAAGACTTTGTTCAAATAAGGCACTCCTAAGTTTTAAATGCCATTCATCCAACTCAAAATAATAAGTATGATTAGCAGCAATTTTACAAATCATTGAGAATAAATTTGGTTGTATGTAAGTCATAATAGTTGTTATCAACCTATAGGATAAGAAAATATTTAATAATTTCTTTAATCATATATCAATATTGATTTGAGAAACTTCCGTTTACATACGTAAAAAAGCGCCCCAACAGGAACGCTCTCTTATACCACTTAAATCATTAAGCAGTCAGTTCTTTAACCGCAGCAACAACTGCTTCAGTGGTGATTCCAAAGAATTGGAATAAATCTTTAGCTGGTGCAGATTCGCCATAAGTAGTCATACCAATGACTTTGCCGTCTAAACCAACAAATTTCCACCAGTAATCGACATGCGCGGCTTCAACCGCAACACGTGCACGGATATTTGCTGGCAATACTGATTCACGATACGCCGCATCTTGCTTCACAAATTCTTCCGCACATGGCATAGACACTACACGCACACCTTCAAGTTGTGCATACGCTTCCATTGCTAATGAAACCTCTGAACCTGTTGCAATGATGATTGCTTTTAACTCGCCTTTTTCTTTAGCAAGTACATAACCACCTTTGGCAGCATTTTGAATTTGAGCTTCATCGCGCACTTGGAATGGTAAGTTTTGACGAGAGAAAATAAGAGCTGTTGGGCCATCTTTACGTTCAAGCGCAGATTTCCAAGAAATAGCCGCTTCAACCGTGTCACATGGACGCCAAGTATTTAGGTTTGGTGTACCACGTAAAGATGCGATTTGTTCTACAGGTTGATGGGTCGGGCCATCTTCACCTAAACCGATCGAGTCATGCGTATAAACATGAATCACACGTTGCTTCATCAATGCCGACATACGCACTGCATTACGTGCATATTCCATAAACATTAAGAAGGTTGCAACGTAAGGAACAAAGCCGCCGTGTAAAGCCACACCATTCGCAATTGCAGTCATACCGAATTCACGAACGCCG
>JAVXBC010000119.1:0-8607 GCA_036660195.1 Acinetobacter sp. | reverse complement strand
AGCTTCATTGCCGCGCCTTCGCCAGCTGGGCCAGAACCGAGAATGACTGCATCAAACTTCACAACATTCCCACCAACGACCTCTTTCTTACGTGGCATTCAAAGCTCCTTTGTTTTTTAACCATTTATTACATTCAATGATGAATACTATGCGGTGAATGCAGGGATTTCTCAACCCTGTATTTCTAAATACTCACATTTTCAAAATGAATACCCATTTTGCCCTATAAAGCGATAAATTTGACTATAATAATCAGGTCTAATCGTTTCTATAGTACTGGAAATTAAAAGTATGTCTGAACACCGTAAACCTGAACAGGGTGTAAAACTTCGTGGCGCAGAAAAAGTCGCCAGAATTCCTGTAAAAGTGATTCCTACGGTGGAAGTTCCACGTAAGCCAGATTGGATACGAGTTAAGATGGCAGCGCCTGAAGAAGTGCAACGCATCAAAACCACCTTACGTGCACAAAAATTACATACCGTTTGTGAAGAAGCGGCATGCCCGAATTTACCTGAATGTTTTGGTGGTGGAACAGCTACTTTCATGATCATGGGTGCTATTTGTACACGTCGCTGCCCTTTCTGTGATGTTGCACATGGTCGTCCAAATGACTTGGATGCAGATGAACCACGTCACATGGCAGAAACCATTGCTAATCTTGGTTTGAAATATGCAGTGATCACATCGGTCGATCGTGATGATTTACTCGATGGTGGCGCACAGCATTTTGTCGATTGTATTCAAGAAGCGCGTAATTTAAGCCCAAATACGCTATTAGAAATTTTAGTGCCAGATTTCCGCGGACGTATGGATATTGCGCTACGCATCATGACCGAATGCCCGCCTGATGTGTTTAACCATAATATCGAAACCGTGCCACGTTTATATAAAGCCATGCGTCCAGGCTCGGATTATCAACATTCATTAAATCTATTAAAAATGTTTAAAGACTATTGTCCTGATGTGCCGACCAAATGTGGTTTGATGGTCGGACTTGGTGAAACAGAAGAAGAAGTACTTGCGCTGCTTGATGACCTGCGAGCGCATGATGTGGATTATGTGACCATTGGTCAGTACTTACAACCATCTAAACAGCATGCGCCTATCGACCGTTTTGTTACACCTGAAGAATTTGAGCGTTATACTGCACACGGTCAAGCATTAGGTTTTAGAAATATTTGGGCTGCGCCGATGGTGCGTTCAAGTTATTTTGCTGATCGTCAATATTACGGCGAGCCAGTTCCACCTGTGCGTCGTAAGGTAGATCCTGCCAAGAAAATTGCAGTTCAAACTGTAGAAGCATAAAGTAGTAAATATATCGAGAGCACTTTGAAATTCTCTCGATTTTTTATCACAGAAGTTTATAGGTTTATTTTCCTTATAAAAAAACAAGTCAATGATTTAGACTTTCTTACAAGTCGTGAAGTTGACGTGAATAATTACAACTCAAAACTTAACTACGAAAAAACCACTTAAAAACCCTCATTTACTTTCCACTTTTCCGCTTCTAATCTAACCAAAGCAAATACATGATTTTTGAATTATTCATTTAAAAATATCAGTCTAATTTTTTAAAGCTAGACCAATCAAAGCAATCAAATAACAAGAAGCTCACAGTTAAAAATCATAGGGAATACTTCTCTAAAGCTTCTTATAACCAAAATATCTATCAGGAATACGACTATGAAAAAAGGAATATTAACGCTGACCGTAGCAACACTGAGCAGCCTTATGTTACTAGGTTGTAATAGTGATTCGAACAACGATACAGAAACAACAGACACAACAACAGGTGATACTTTAATTTTAACCAGTAATGGAATGATTAGCTCTATAAATCGCGCAACGCCGAGCACTCTTATTTCAAACCTTAAAGTCACAGGTTTACAAGCGGGTGATGAACTCGTAGGCATTGATTATCGACCTAAAGACAGCAAGCTGTATGCTGTTGGTTTCATGGGCAATATTTATACACTTAACCCATCTACGGGCGTAGCAATATTCGTTAAAAAACTTATAGCAGAGCCTACGGATACGACCGATGGTAATGCTGCTTTTTCAACAATAATAGGGGATGCAAACCTAATTACAGTGAATTTTAATCCAGTTGCAGATCGATTAAGAGTAATCACAAATACTGGGCAAAATTTACGAATTAATGTTGATACGGGAGCAACCATTACTGATGGTGCAATTAATTTAGCAGCTGGTAGTGCCACTGTCGTTGCAGGTGCTTATACCAATGCATTTGCAGGAACATCATCTACAAAACTGTACAGTATTGATCAAAACTCAGATCGCGTTTATTTGCAAAACGCAAATGCAGGAACACTTGGAAGCTCAGCAGTACTTGGTGCCGACATCAATACCAATGGCGGCGGCGCTCTAGATATTGATCCTGTGAGTAATATTGGATTTGCTGCGCTTAAATTAACCACAGGGGCATATAAGTTCTTCCAACTCAATTTTGCCAATGTGGGAACGAGTAATGATGCCGTGGTCGCTTCTACCGATTTAAATAGTAGCTTTAATACGATGGGCATTCGTGGGATAGCATTAAAACGAGCGTCGGACTCTACCGCTCAAGCTTTTGGCTTAACAGCAAACAATAAACTTTTAAACTTCGCTTTAAATAATCCAAACGCTGTTTCAGAAAAAACATTGACCGGTTTACTCGTTGATGAAAGATTCATCGGAATTGATTACCGCTTGAGAACTACAACAGACCATGTAGGTAAACTTTACGGTCTGACCAATAAAGCCAATTTATATACCATCAATACTTCATCTGGTGTAACGAGCTTAGTCACCACATTGAAAGCGGCAGCAGGAAGTAGTTTTACTGCGTTGGATGGAACGAGCTTTGCTGTTGATTTTAATCCAACTGCTGACCGATTACGTGTTATTAGTAATACAGGGCAAAATCTACGAATCAATGTAGATACAGGTGACACCTTTAAAGATGGTGATATTAATGGTGCATCAGGCGCAAAAGTTACCGCAGCAGCCTATACCAATAGCTTTAAAACGCCTGTAGCAACACTTGCTACAGAACTATTTGATCTTGATCAAACCAACAAAACATTGACCAAACAAACTCCTCCAAATAACGGTACGCTGAGCCTAATGGGAAGTTTGGGTATCAATCTTGGAACAGACAATGGTTTTGATATTGCGGGTGGAGATAATGGCTTAGCTTTGGCAACGGTATCAGGTGATTCTGGCCCATCCGTGCTATACCGCATTGATTTAAATAGTGATACAACGATTACAACACCGCGTTCAAGATTGGCGATCAATGTTGATAACACACCTAACTTAGCTGCATCGACAATTGGCAACAATACAACACCACAAGTGATTGATTTAGCAATTTTATTTAAATAAAGTAAATTGCAAATAAAAAAAACACCACAATTTTGATTGTGGTGTTTTTTATTATTGAGTTAATGCTTTAAGCAATATGCTTTTTCACTATAATCGAACCAACAGAATAACCAGCACCAAATGATGAAATCACCGCATATTCACCATCATTGACCTGCTCGCCCGTACGATGCATCGCTATGATTACGCCCGCAGAAGAAGTATTGGCAAATTCATCTAAAATAATTGGCGCACGTGCTAAATCGGCATCTTTACCGACCACCAGTTTTAAAATTAGTTCATTCATATTGGCATTGGCTTGGTGCAACCAAAAGCGTTTGATTTGTTCAGCAGATAATTGCAGTTTTTCCAATTGGGTCGTGATGATTTTTGCGACCAAAGGACACACTTCTTTAAACACTTTACGACCATCTTGACGGAATAATTTGTCATCCACCACTGCATCTTCACTGCGGTTTAAGAAACCAAAGTTATTGCGGATATTGTTCGAAAATTGCGTGAATAAATGGATATCTAAAATTTCATAGCCCGATTTAGTGTCAGTTTCTTCAATGATCGAAGCGGTTGCCACATCACCAAAGATAAAGTGTCCATCACGAGCGCGATAATCTAAATGACCTGATGTAATTTCAACATTGAGTAATAACACACGGCGCGCACCACATTTCACTGCATCATGTGCTTGCTTTAAACCAAAAGTGGCAGCCGAACACGCCACGTTCATGTCATAGGCATAGCCTTGTATGCCGAGTGCAGTTTGAATCTCTATCGCCACCGCAGGATAAGCACGTTGCATGTTTGAACATGCCAAGATCACCACATCAATATCTTCAGCGGTCACGCCTGCATTTTGCATGGCTTGTTTTGCGGCGATCACGCCCCACTCCGCTTGCAGGGAAATTTCATCATTGCTGCGTTCTTTCAAATGTGGACGTAAACGGGATGGATCCAAAATCCCTGATTTTTCCACCACATAACGGCTTTTAATGCCTGATGCTTTTTCAATAAATTCAGGACTCGAACCACGCAACGCATCCAACTCACCCGCTGCAATTTGCTCGGCATTTTGCTGATTATATTGTTCGACATAGGCATTTAAACTTTCCACCAACTCTGCATTGGAAATCGTTTCGGTCGGATGAAATAAACCTGTACCAGTAATACGGATGCCCATGTAAAACTCCTGTAAAAATACGTCGCGCTTGAATCGTTGTTCAGTTTAACCGATTGCTAAACAATCCCATAGTTTTTGTAAGCGAGTTGCTGAAATAGGCAGCTTTGTTTTCATCGGCTGAGAAAACAAAGAAATACGAAGTTCTTCCAACATCACATACAATTCTTTGATTTTAGGATTATTTTTAAATTTAAAGACTTTATCCATCCACGGATCAACTTCTTTGATTGCCGCAAGGTCACGTTGTAAATTATTCGGTAAACGATCTAAACGCAACAGCAACGCCTTTAAATAACGCGGATATTCCTGCCAAATCTCAGCAGGTTGACTATAGACAAAGTCCGCCAATGACATTAAATCCAGTTGATCTTCAATGTCATCTAAACTTCGAGCAAAGATATTTTGATCCAAAACCAACAACTCACGGCGTACTTGCTGCCATTGGGTAAAGATGTCCGTTAGATCAGTTAAAGTCTGCTGACCATGACTTAAAAACTGTTTTTTTATTCCGTTAAGGAGCTGCTCAAATTCATCAGCATTTTTAGGTAATTCTTCAATCGAAACCTGTAAGGTTGCATACACCAACATTTGTTCCAGTTTGGCTCGATCACCCAGTGGTGAATATGCCAAAGCCAATGGTTTCGAGATTTGCTTTTTCAACTGTCGAATCAAATCACCGAGTTGTAGGTGAACTAGACGAATGATGCCTTCACGATGTTGTTTCATCGCTTCCGCTTGATCATTAAAGGTTTGAATCACGACGCCCGACTCATCTTTTGCATCTAACTCGGCAAATGATTTGCTAGGTACCAGTGCTTGAAATTGTTTGACCACCACGCCTGTGACTTTTTGCGATGCTTCAAAAATAAAATGCTCAGGGAATATTTGGAACTCGCCTGCTTGTTGTTTAACAGCTCGATGAGTTTCAACTCGACAACGTGCTTTGAGTTCATCTAAATCACGACCTTGCGCAATCAATTTACCACTTTCATCGACGACCTTAATAAACGGAATAAGGTACTGGTCAATGCGTTCGAAAGAAAAATCTTTTTCTGAAATTTGCTCGCCACGTAAAGCAAAAGCAAGATAGCTAAATAAATGCTCACGCAAATGCATTGCATCCACACCTTGCATCAACTTTTTAGCTGTATCTGGAATTGGCACGAGTTGACGACGTTTATCTTTGGGTAAGGCTTTGAGTAAAGCTTCGATTAATTCCTGTCGCCAACCTGGAATGCCCCATGACCATTGTTTTTCATCGACTTGTGGCAAGGCCTGCACAGGTATTTTAACCGTTGCACCATCTTCATCATGACTTGGGTCAAAACGATAACTCGCCGCCAAACGCAGTTGCCCATTATGTAAATGATCGGGAAATTGTTGCGTCGTCGGACGATCATCCATCCATAAAGCATCATCGTCTACAAATAAATAGCGTGGATGTTCAGGTTCGATTGTGGCACGCCAATCTTCAAGACTACTGCGACTCGCAATTTCTGTAGGCACTTTCGCTGCATAGAATTGGTAAATCGTTTCTTCATCCACCACCAAATCACGACGGCGCAATTTATCTTCGACCCGTTCCACCTCCTCAAGTTTGAGTAAGTTGTGTTTTAAAAATGGTGGCGAGATTCCTAAATTACCTGTAGTTAACGCATCCCGTAAAAAGATTTCATGCGCCGCAGGCTGATCCACTTTTTCAAAATTGATTAAACGCTTCGGTTCAATAATCAAACCAAACAGCGAAATTTGCGCATAAGCATTCACAATGCCTGCTTTTTTCGACCAATGCGGTTCAAAATAGTGATATTTCAATAAATCACGTGCCGCCAATAAAATCCATTCAGGATCAATTTTCGCCAAAGTCCGCAAATACACTTGTGAGGTTTCCACCATCTCAAATGCCATAATCCAAGCGGTATTGGTCTTATGCAAGGTGCTGGCAGGAAAGACTTTGGCTTTCTGCTGACGCACTGCCATAAAGATATTGCGCTCATCGGTTTTATTGGCAATAAAAGACAACAAACCAGTTAATAGCGCACGATGCAGATTTTCATAATTGGCAGGTTTTTCATTAAAACTGAGTTTTAAACCTTCGGCTAATTCCACCAACTGCTGATGCGTTTGCTTCCATTCACGCAAACGTAACCAACTCAAAAAATGATTGCGTGCAAATTGACGGCGTTTGTTTTCAGACTGAGCATCAGGACTGGTTTGCAGCGTATTCCACAGTTTTAAATAGAATAAAAAGTCTGAATCTTCTTTTTTAAATAAGGCATGTTTTTGATCTGCCTGCATTTGTTTATCGGCAGGGCGTTCACGCGGATCTTGAACTGCTAAGGCACTCACGATAATCAAGATTTCTTTCAGAACGCCAAAGTGTGCCCCACCAATAATCATTCGTGACAGACGTGGGTCAATCGGCATGCGTGCCATTTGTTGACCGACTTTGGTTAAATCTCCTTTACCTCCCCCTTTGGTAAAGGTTGGGTGAGCTGCGGTTGTAGCAGCGCAAGGGGGATTTCCAGATGAATCTCCATTCGCTTTTCTCTTACCCTCTTCCTGAATAGCACCGCTATGCAAGGCTCCCAAAGGGAGAAGGAGTTCTCCTCTCCCTTTGGGAGAGGAGTTAGAGGTGAGGGGTGATAACGCCCCCAACTCAATCAAGAGTTTTCGACCATCATTGACCAAACGGAAATCAGGCGGTTCAATAAAATCAAAATCTTCTAAATTGCCTAAACCCAAGTGCTGCATTTGTAAAATCACAGATGCCAAATTGGTTCGTTTAATTTCAGGTTCAGTAAATTCAGGACGACTGGTGAAATCTTCTTCGCTATATAAGCGAATACATACGCCTGCGGCGATACGACCACATCGCCCTTTCCGCTGATTGGCTGCTGCCTGAGAAATCGCCTCAATCGGTAAGCGTTGCACACGCGAACGATAGTTATAACGTGATATACGCGCAAAACCGCTATCAATCACATAGCGAATATTTGGGACAGTCAATGCTGTTTCAGCCACGTTGGTGGCAATAATAATCCGTCGACCTTTGCCACTCGGGCTAAAGATTTTTTGTTGATCTGCAATCGCCAAACGTGCGTATAAAGGCAGAATTTCAGTATGACGTGGCCCATGCTTTTGTAAGGTTTCTTGCAGTTCTCGAATCTCTTGTTCGGTACTGGCAAAAATCAACGTATCCGCGTATTCAGGATGCCCTTTGGCTTGCGCATCGGCAAAACATTCTTCCACCGCTTGTACCACCGCACGCGGCAAATTTTCCTCAAAATCATCAAACTCATCATCATCACTGCCACCGATATTTAACTCCGAAATCGGACGATAACGCACTTCGACAGGAAAACTACGCCCTTCTACTTCAAAAACAGGCGCATTATTAAAATATTGGCTAAAACGATTTACATCTAAAGTCGCTGAGGTGACGATCACTTTTAAATCAGGGCGTTTCGGCAACAACTGCTTTAAATAACCCATGATGAAATCAATATTGAGTGAGCGTTCATGCGCTTCATCAATAATGATGGTGTCGTATTTTGAGAGAAAACGGTCATGCGTGAGTTCAGCCAACAAAATACCATCGGTCATTAAACGCACGATTGAATCTTGTGAACCCTGCTCATTAAAACGAATTTTAAAGCCGATGGATTCACCCAGTTTTTCACCGACTTCTTCTGCAATTCGTTGCGAGACACTACGTGCTGCCAAACGGCGTGGCTGAGTATGCCCAATCATGCCTGTAAGACCACGACCTGCTAACATGGCAATTTGTGGAAGCTGTGTGGTTTTCCCTGAACCTGTTTCCCCTGCAACGATGATCACTTGATGCTTTTGAATGGCGTCAATTAAACGATCTGCATACTGCGTAACAGGCAAATCTTGGTTGAGTTTTATTTGAGGAAGTCGTGCTAGACGTTGTTTGACTTTTTGATTAGACAGTTGAAACAGTTGTTCGATATCGGCTGAATCGTTTTTTTTATCTTTGCGCAGTCGATTTAAACGGTGACGGTCACGTGCCATAACCCATT
>JAVXBC010000118.1:0-8631 GCA_036660195.1 Acinetobacter sp. | reverse complement strand
GCTAAAATCATGGCTGTGCTAAGATGTTTTAGTTTCATTTTAATCTTTCCTTGAGCTGCAAGATTTTTTTAGTGTGAAGAAGTATTAATTACTTAATAAAACAGTGACCTGTCCTAAGAAGCAACAACTTCATGTAACAAAAATACCATAATTCCAATAAGAGTAAATGTTCTAAATGAACTGATTGGTCTGCTTGATCGATTAAAAATAAGGCAAATTGGTTAATGAACACTTATTTATATGTTTGCGTTTTTAGTTAAGTTTTTGATAAATATAGGTTAAAATTCTATTTTTTGATTTTAATCTACTGGCATTTTTTTCTTAAATAAAACTTAGATGGTCAAAGATTTTTTGTAAAAAGTTAAAAATTTATCTTCATTTTTGAAATTTTGGCGATTATTCACTTATTTTTGAGGGAAAATTTAAAAGAGAATGGAACATAAATATGTAAAAACAAAACCAGCCTAAAACTGGTTTTGTCGTATGATTCTAATGCATTAAGCCTGTTGAATCCCAGCAACAACCCAATCTTGTTGTGAGCCAGCTGGTTTAACAAAATGCCAAATTTCAGTAAATGGTTGTGGCAAGCTGTTTAAATCTTCACTAACTGTGCCGGTAAAACGCACACTGACAATGTATTGACCATTTTCAGTAGCCGTTTCTGCAATCATCGCATTTAAATTACTAAACTCTGCTACATCTTGATCTTGGTTCGCCATGATGTCTTGATGCATTGAATTGTAAAGTTCAGGACTTAGGTAACGGCGAATTTCTTCAATGTTACTTGCGCTATTAACCGACTGAATATGATTAAAACGTTGACGTGCAATTCGCAAGAAAGAAGCAGGTTCTGTGCCATCGGGTAATTGATTGCCATTGCTCGTTGAAGCACCGCCAAATGGCGCTTGAGTTGCTGCACCACCTGCAACAGATTGACCAAAGATATTGGTATTATCGTTGCTTTGACGCGCAGCAGGTGCAGGAGTTTGACGGCCAAAATTATTTTGACCGCCATTATTCGGTGCGTAAGGATTATTTGTCGCTAGTTTTTTTTTTGCGCCCAATTTGCGGAACACAAAGAAGGCGAGAGCAGCAGCGAGAAGTGCCCAAATCCAACTTGGGATGCCACCTTTTTCTTCTTGCTGTTGGTTTTGTTGCGCTGCTTGTTGTTCAGCTGTAGTTGGATTTCTATCATCTGCCATCGCATTTGCTGCAACAGCACCTACAGCAGCACCTGCGACACCCGCAGCTACCATTGAACCTACACCCGGTCCTGATCTTTGCGGTGCTTGTTGAGGTGCTGGCGTTGCTTGACGTTGCTGATATGATGAGTTGGACTGTTGGTATGACTGGCTAGATGAGCTAGATCTGCTCATGCCATGACTTTTACCACCGCCTGCACGTTTTGCTTCTGCAAGCGGCGCCGCAATCAAAGTTGCCATTAAAAGAGCTGCCATCAAGCCACGCTGGTGTACTTCCATCGAAATTTCCTATCTAAATTCAATTTGTAAATGTATTTATGCAGGTATTCGATGTGAATTTCAACTAAAAAAGTATGTTTTTTTATGTCAGCTCATCACTGAGCTGCAAGGCTTCTGCTAAGGCTTCGTGCAATCGAGCAACTGCAATAATTTCCACGCCATCAATCGATTTTTGTGGTGCATTGCCTCTCGGTAAAATCACATATTTAAAACCATGTTTCGCCGCTTCTTTAAGTCGCTCTTGACCATTTGGCACAGGGCGAATTTCACCAGATAATCCAACTTCACCAAAAACTGCCAATTGTTGTGGCAAGGCTTTGCCTCGTAAACTGGATGCACATGCCAGTAATACCGCTAAATCCGAACCTGTTTCGGTAATTTTCAACCCACCGACCACATTAACATAGACATCTTGCCCAGAGGTTTGTACACCACCATGTCGATGCATCACCGCGAGCAACATATTTAAGCGATTTTGTTCAAGCCCTAAAGCAACTCGGCGAGGTTGTCCATGTGCATCATCCACCAAAGCTTGCACTTCAACAAGAAGTGGGCGGGTGCCTTCACGGCTAATCATCACAATTGAACCTGGAATTGCTTCATCATAACGGCTTAAGAAGATGGCAGATGGGTTGGCGACTTCGCGCAGACCTTTATCCGTCATACCAAATACACCGAGTTCATTCACCGCACCAAAACGGTTTTTAACTGCACGAATCATGCGGTAACGAGAGTCTGATTGTCCTTCAAAATAGAGTACGCAATCGACCATATGTTCCAAAACACGTGGGCCAGCCAATGAACCTTCTTTGGTCACGTGTCCCACAAGGAATAGCGCAGTGCCGCTATTTTTAGCAAAGCGCGTTAGTAACGCGGCGGATTCTCGAATTTGTGAAACCCCTCCAGGCGCAGATTGCAAGGTCTCGGTATATAAGGTTTGAATGGAATCGAGAATGGCGACAACAGGTTTTTCGTGCGACAAAACTTCGCAAATTCTTTCGACACAGGTTTCAGCCATGACTTTGAGTTGATCGGTCGCTAAGTCTAATCGTTGTGCGCGTAATGCAACTTGAGATAAAGATTCTTCACCTGTGACATAAAGGGCTGTACTTTTCTTACTCGCCATATAAGTGGCTGTTTGCAGCAAAATGGTTGATTTGCCGATACCAGGATCACCACCAATTAGAACCACTGAACCTGTAACCAAACCACCGCCGAGTACCCGATCAAATTCCCCAATCCCTGTGCCTAAGCGTGTTTCACTAGAAACTGGAATTTGATTGAGCGTGGTAATTTGAGCAGTTTGTCCTGCATAACCTCCTACTTGGGGGCGAGCGCGATGTGAAACTGCTGGCTCTAAACGCACTTCAGTTAAGCAATTCCATTCGCCACATTCAGCACATTGACCTGACCATTTAGGATGATCTGCACCACATTGCTGACAACGATATACGGTTTTAGTTTTGCTCATAGTAAAGATACGTCATGTCGTAGAAAGGTGAAAATTGATGAAAATGTAGCAATAGCCAGTTCTAAATACAAATTTAACCGAAAAGCTGTCGATATAAAATTGATTCACTACATGGGTTTTATAGGGGATTACAGCCATTAGGGAAAATTAAGATGAGAAAAGTGCTTAAAATTTCTGCTAAAACGAGTTGAATTTCAAAAAAACACAGAAAACTTAAAAAACCTTTTTCTATTGTTAAATTTTTAAGCTAATTTTGTGACATAAAACTAAAGAGTTGAATATAACAATGTCAAATGATTTTTATACATCATCGAATGATGGTGGATTGCATCGTAGTTTATCCAATCGACATTTACAGTTGATTGCCATTGGCGGTGCAATTGGAACAGGATTGTTCATGGGGTCTGGCAAAACCATCAGTTTGGCTGGGCCATCCATTTTGTTCATTTATATGATGATCGGCTTGATGGTCTATTTCGTCATGCGTGCAATGGGTGAGCTTTTACTTTCAAATTTGAACTATAAATCATTCATTGATTTATCAACGGATTTAATTGGGCCGTGGGCGGGTTATTTTGTCGGTTGGACCTATTGGTTGTGCTGGATCACTATTGGTATTGCAGATTTATCTGCCATTATTTATTACCTCGAATTCTTTAATGGTGGACAATCCTTTAGTGCAGCAGGCGGTTTGCTGATTAGTACCGTCGCCATTTTGTTTGTCCTCGGACTCAATTTGGTTACGGTCAAATTGTTCGGTGAAATGGAATTTTGGTTTGCAATGGTGAAAATTACCGCCATCATCGTTCTCATCGCTGTGGGCTTGTGGATGATTGTCACTGGTTTCACCAGTACCACAGGGGCGGTTGCGAGTATTTCAAATCTTTGGACGCATAATGGTGTGTTCCCGAAGGGATTGGATGGCTTCTTGGCAGGTTTCCAAATTGCTATTTTCGCCTTTGTTGGGGTCGAGTTGGTTGGAACAACGGCTGCTGAAACTCAAGATCCAAAACGTAATTTACCAAAAGCGATTAATTCGATTCCAATTCGAATCATCATTTTCTATGTATTAGCATTATTTGTGGTGATGTGTGTGACACCGTGGGATCAAATTAACCCGAAAGTTAGCCCATTCGTAAATATTTTCTCTCAAGCTGGTGTTGCTTCTGCCGCTATTGTGATGAACTTAGTGGTGCTATCTTCTGTGATGTCATCAATGAATAGCGGCGTATTTTCAACAAGTCGTATGCTATTTGGCTTATCGAGTGATCAACAAGCGCCGAAATTATTTGGTAAACTTTCAAAATCTGCCGTACCAGCTAAAGCATTGATTTTTTCTTCTATTTGTATCTTTTTAGGTGCCTTTGTCCAGTTTGTTTATAAGTTACAAACAGGAACCAATGATGAAGTCACGGCATTTACTTTAGCAACCACGCTGTCTACCATTTTGTTTATCTGTGTGTGGATTCTTATTATGTGGAGTTATATTAATTACCGCAAAAATAGACCAGAACTGCACGCTCAATCAACTTTTAAATTACCCGGTGGTGTAGTGACTTGTTGGGTGGTAATAATTTTCTTCTTGGCGACGATTTACTTCCTTGCTTTAGATGAAACTACTTTAGAAGCGCTTAAAGTCAGCCCAATTTGGTTTGTGATCTTGGCGATTGGTTATATCTTCTACAAAAAGAAACATTAAGCATTCAGTCAAGCTCCATCGAAAACGTCGGTTTTGAAGTCGGCGTTTTTTTATATCAATTTTTAATACAACCCAGTTTGCACTTTAGCCAATCCGATGATCACGCTATACTGCACCGAATTGAAAAAGTTAGGTGCTCAAATGCGTCCAATCATTTTTTCCATCAGCCTATTGCTGAGTATTTCAGGACTAACTGCATGTGGTCAGTCGGGCGCATTGCTATTGCCTTCCGATCAAAGTCATGACAAACGTGCCAAATATTTGCTTTATAAAAATGAAGCAGTGAATAGCTCGGCTTCATCTGAGTTAAAATCAGAACCATCTTCAGATACTGTTGCACCGATACAGCAGCAGTTTGCTGCACCTGCGCCATCAACGACGACAGCACCTTAATAACGCTTTACAGAAAGGATATATTCATGAGTTTTACCCGCATTCATGGGGTTTTGCATGTTGAGCAATGTTCACTCGATCAGCTCGCACAGCAATTCGGCACGCCTTTATATGTGTATTCAAAAGCAACTTTTGAAAAACATTATTTGGATATGCATCATGCCTTTGACTTTATTGATCATCAAATCTGCTTTGCGGTGAAATCGAACTCCAATATCGCAGTTTTGAATGTTTTGGCAAAACTCGGTGCAGGCTTTGACATCGTGACAGGCGGTGAACTTGCTCGTGTACTTGCGGCGGGTGGTGAGCCATCAAAAATTGTATTCTCTGGTTTGGGTAAATCTGAAGCAGATATTGAAAAAGCATTAACGGTCGGCATTGCATGTTTCAATGTGGAATCACATGCCGAGCTGGATCGCATTCAAAAAGTGGCAGCAAAACTCGGTCAAAAAGCACCGATTTCGCTACGTGTTAATCCAGATGTCGATGCCAAAACTCATCCGTATATTTCAACAGGATTGAAAGAAAATAAGTTTGGTATTCCAAGTGATACGGTGAATGAAACTTATCAATATGCTGCGTCATTGCCCAATTTAGAAATCGTTGGGATTGATTGTCATATCGGTTCACAGTTGACTGAAACCAAACCTTTTGTTGATGCACTCGATCGTGTCATTTTAATGATTGATGAGTTGAAAAACTTAGGTATCAACCTCAAACATATTGATATCGGTGGTGGTTTAGGCGTTCGTTATAAAGATGAAACTCCGCCAAGTGTTGCGGAATATGCCAATGCGATGCGTCCCGCTTTAGAAAAATTAGGCTTAAAAGTCTATATGGAACCTGGCCGTAGTATTTCTGCCAATGCGGGCGCATTATTAACTAAAGTGGATTTGTTAAAGCCGACTAATCATCGTAACTTTGCGATTATTGATGCGGCAATGAATGATTTAATTCGCCCAGCTTTGTATGAAGCATGGATGGATATTCAATCGGTCAATCCAAATGCTGATGTCGAAGTGAAAACGTGGGATTTGGTTGGTGCGATATGCGAAACAGGCGATTTCTTGGGTAAAGAACGTGATTTAGCCCTTCAAGAAAATGATGTGTTGGCAGTGCTCGGTGCAGGGGCATACGGTTTTGTGATGAGTTCAAATTACAACACACGTGGTCGTGCTGCCGAAGTAATGGTCAGTGGCGACCAAGCCTATGTCATCCGTGAGCGTGAAAGCATTGAATCGCTTTGGGAAAATGAACATTTGTTGCCTTTGGAGTAAATTGAGATGTTCTTAGAATTTTCCAAAATGCATGGTTTAGGCAACGATTTTATGGTTGTTGACCTTGTGACCCAACGTGCTTATTTAGATAAAGTCACGATCCAACGTTTGGCAGATCGTCATTTTGGTGTGGGTTTTGATCAGCTTTTGATTGTTGAACCACCCGATTTACCTGATGTTGATTTTAAATATCGCATATTCAATGCCGATGGCACAGAAGTCGAGCAGTGCGGTAATGGCGTGCGTTGTTTCGCTCGCTTTGTACATGAGCGTCAACTGACCACCAAAACCAAAATTCGGGTACAAACCAATGCTGGCATTGTTGAACCTGAATTGGGGGCAAATGGATGGGTTCGGGTGAATATGGGGCAGCCGAAATTTCTACCAGAAGAAATTCCTTTTGTAACTCAAGAACATGAAGATGCTGAGGGTTTATATCATATCGCCTTGGTGGATGAAAAAACGCTCAACATTGATGTGGTCAATATGGGCAATCCACATGCGGTCACAATTGTCCCAGACGTATTAACCGCAGATGTTGCAGGAATTGGGCCTCAAGTCGAGTCACATGTGCGCTTTCCTGCACGAGTCAATGCAGGTTTTATGCAAATTATTGACGAAAAGCATATCCGCTTACGCGTGTTTGAACGAGGTGTCGGCGAAACTTTGGCTTGCGGTACAGGCGCTTGTGCAGCGGCAGTCAGTGGTATGCGCCGTGGTTTACTGGCGAATGAAGTCGAAGTACAACTTGCGGGCGGAAAACTTCAAATTGCATGGCGTGAAGGTGATGTCGTTTGGATGACAGGGCCAACGACGCATGTCTATGACGCACGTTTAGATTTGAGATATTTTCAGAGTTAAAAATTAAGAATAAGCGCGACATCGTTCGTGCTTTTTTATGGATAGGGAGCTGTAAATGGGAGGACAAATTGAAGCACATTCATCGAGTCTTCTTTCTATGTGGCTCAAAGAACGGACGATTCAAAATCAGTCTGAGCATACCATTTCAGCCTATCAACGTGATTTGACCGATTTTTTCAATTTTTGTGAAAATAAGAAATTACAACTACAAGATATTGAGGCTTCGGATTTACGTGAATATTTAGCCGAACGTGTCGAGCGAGATCAACTCAACTCCAGTAGCTTACAACGACATTTGACCTCAATTCGACAATTTATGAAGTGGGCAGAACAAGGTCAATATCTAGCGCAAAATCCATCAGAAGATTTTAAATTAAAGCGTCAACCAAGACCGTTGCCAGGCATGATTGATATTGAAACGATTAATCAAATATTAGATCAAGCAGCACCTGAAAAAATCCTTGATCAAGAATTATGGTTAAGAGACAAAGCAATGCTTGAATTGCTTTATTCCAGTGGTTTGCGTTTGGCAGAACTACAAGGCTTAAGTTTCAAAGACATTGATTTTAATCGAATGCTGTTGCGAATTACGGGTAAAGGAAATAAAACGAGAATTGTGCCATTTGGGCAGAAAGCCAAAGATAGTTTACTATTGTGGATGAGTGTTTATCGAATTTGGCAAGGCGATTTACGTGCAGATTTTTCCGTTTTTATTTCAAGAAAAGGGCAGACGCTCACACCCCGTCAAATTGAAAATCGAGTGAAATTTCAGGCACAAAGAGCAGGTGTAAATGTTGACTTGCATCCACACTTATTGCGCCATTGTTTTGCCAGCCACATGCTTTCAGCCAGTGGTGATTTACGTGCTGTGCAAGAAATGTTAGGTCATAGCAATTTATCGACCACGCAAATTTATACCCATGTGGATTTTGATCAATTGGCGAAAGTCTACGATCAAAGCCATCCACGTGCGCAGAAAGACTGAAACCGATATATCATGTTGCAAATTTGAGCGTTTAATCACCGACTGTTTTTATATTTTGTAATTCTAAGTTTAAAAATAGTACGCTTAACTTAATTGCCGCATTTTGGTAAAAAAAGTTATGTTGATTTTTTTTTACGAAATGATTGGGTCGAGTTAATGTAATTTATTGAGTTGTGTTGCTTAATTGATCTGTTTAATTTTAAAAAATATGATAAAAATCAAAATATAATGCGTCTTTTACCAATTTTATTCATGTCACACTTAAATCGTAAAATCATCAAGCAGTGAACTGAGCATTTCATCTTTTTTATAGGGATAGCGATAATTGTGACTTGACCGAAATGCCCAATACATTGCAAGATAGAGCACCTAAAAAGTTTCAAACGAAGAGTTAGAATACTTTTCACTACATTTACTTGCTTAGAACAGCCGAGGATTACATGAAGGCTCTTGTCGCTGTAAAA